>JALOPO010000064.1 GCA_025453855.1 Gemmatimonadaceae bacterium | reverse complement strand
GTGCGCCCCTCTTCCATGTCGGTGAGGTTGGCGATCGTCGTCGCGGCGATGGTCGTCATCGCCTCCTGCGTGAAGAAGGCCTGGTGGCTGGTCACGAGGACGTTGGGAAAGGAGAGGAGGCGCGCGAGCACGTCGTCGTCCATCACCGCGTCGGAGAGGTCGCGGAAGAACTTCCCCTCCTCCTCCTCGTAGACGTCGAGCGCCACCGCGCCCACGTGCCCCGACTCGATGGCGGCGACGAGGGCGCGCGTGTCGACGAGGCCGCCGCGGCTGGTGTTCACGATCGTCACGCCGCGCGGCATGGTGGCGATCGACTCGGCGTCGAGGAGGTGGTGCGTCTCGGGGAGGAGCGGGACGTGGAGCGAGACGATCTCCGCCTCGCGCAGGAGCGTCGCGAGCGGGACGTAGCGCACGCCGGCCGCGACGAGGTCGGGGTCCTCGCGCACGTCGCTGGCGAGCACGGGGCAGCCGAAGCCGAGCATGATGCGCGCGGCGATGGCGCCGATCTTCCCGGTGCCGACGATACCGACGGTGCGCCCGTGCAGGTCGCGGCCGAGGAGGCCGGCGAGGCGGAAGTTGAACTCGCGGGTGCGGTTCCAGGCGCGGTGGATGCGCCGGTTGAGCGTCTGCAGGAGCCCGACCGCGAACTCGGCCACCGCGTGCGGCGAGTAGTGGCTCACGCGGAGGCAGGTGATCCCGTGCGCGGTGGCGGCGTCGAGGTCGAGGTTGTTGTAGCCGGTGGAGCGCTGCGCGATGCAGCGCACGCCGCCGGCGGCGAGGCGCGCCATCACGTGGGCGTCGGCCGGCGGTGTAGGTCAGCTCGTGCCGCCCCGCGTTGGCGGCGTCGAGGAAGGTGCGGTCGTAGGAGTGGGTGTCGTAGACGAGGGTGCGCATGGGGGGCGGGGTAGGGTGGTGGCGCGATCGTCACGGCTTCGACGCATGATGTCATGTCCGGTCCGCATCGCAAGACGGCCCCTCGTACCAGCGCGGTATTCCTCGCACGCCCAGTCGACCCATGCCGCTGTTCGAAGTGCTGAAGGAGTTCCGGTCGTCTTCTGGATGCACGGAGACGTACGTGATGGGCGGCGACGCCACGGGCGACGTGCCGCACGTGGCCGTCGCGATGCTCGCGAACCAGCAGCGCGCGGTCGTGATCTTCGACTACGGTGGCAAGCCGGCGTCCAAGTGTCAGGAGGCGCTGGTGCGACTCGGGATTGCGGCCACACGGATCCGCATCCTGTCCGGCGTCCTGTTGAAGGAGCCGTACATGCTGCCTGACGGCGCGCGCAGCAACCTCGAGACACCGCCCGCGCGCGGCCCGCTTCTGGACGCGTACGAGAAGGCGATCCGTCGCGCGAAGTCGGCAAACACTTCGCATGGCAAGTCGACGATGGGGCCGCGCGAGAGGCTGAGAGACCTGGTGTCCGGCATGTGCCAGGCAGCCGGCTTCGCCAACCAGCTGCTCCACAAGTCGACGGAGCACGCGCTCGCGACGCTGGCCACGCGTGAGAACCGTGCCGCGCTGCACGCTGTCATACGAGGCGGCAAGGATCGCCTCGACACGGACGACGTCCTCTTCGCGTTCTGGGATGCGAAGAAGGTTGCGGTGGACAAGCATGTAGTCGTCCTGTGGGGGCGAACGAGCGGCAAGGACAAGACGGAGGGGGGCGAGCTCGGCCCCCACGTCTACGGTGACTCCAGCGTCACGGGGCTCGCCCAGCTCGCGGACGCATGCTGCAAGCGAGGCTGGCAGGTGGTCGTGGCCGGCGATGTCGCGGCCGTGGATGCGACACGCTTCCCTGGTTGCATCTTCATCGGGAAGTTCTGGAGCGATCCGCACTGGGCAGACTTCTACGCGGGCGCGCAGGAAGGAGCACCGCGGCTTCAGATCAGCGAGCAGAAAGCGCAAGTGCGCCTCTTCTACCTGCTCAAGCGTGTCCTGGATCCCGGCAAGCGGCTCGTGCACGTCGGCATGCGCAGTGGCAACCTCGACGTCTACGCCTTCGCCGGACAGGACATCGTCTACCTGATCGCGCAGGGTTTCGACGATCGGCGCATCGAGGCGCTCGCGAACGCCCGGACGCGCGGTGCGCAGGGGAGTCGCTGGAACCGGAGCACACCGGCGGACGCACCGAAGCGACTCTTCGCAACGTCGATGCACGCATCGACCGTGGAGAACAAGAACTTCACGCTGGCAAACGATGCGGCGAACATCGTGAAGTCGACGGCGCTCGTGTCGCTGGTGCCGCCGGACTCGAAGCTTGGCAAGAGCCTCGCTCGCTTCAAGGATCTCTATCCGCTCAGTCCGGACACCGCGATGCGGGCAAGCCGCTTGTATCTCGCGATGAAGGCTCGCGCCAAGGCACTTGCCGAGGCCAAGGAACAGGCGGCGCCAGACGAGCAGGTGCTGCTCGACTGGTTCCGCGACGAGAAGGGACGGCGCGGGTTCGATCCCATCTACCTGCGCGACTCGCTGGTACCGCTGATCGGGCGCACGCTGCGCGAGGCACCGAACGGCTGAGGGCTGGCATCACGGCGCGGCGCGGCCTGCTTCAGGCGATCTCGTGCGCCGGCATCGTACCGCCAGACTGCCGTGTGCCGATGCGAGCGTGACCGTACATCCATTTGGCACAGGTGGCCGACAGTAACGGGGGCGCAACAGACGAGGAGCGCGCGCTGCTCGACTGGTTCGCCGTGCAGCGCGGCAAGCGCCGCTTCACGGACACGTACATCGCGAACTCCCTGATCCCGCAGATCCACGCGACGCTGCACCGCGCCCGCCAGATCTGAGCGTACCGGGCGAATCGCGGCGCCGTCGGCGGGCGACGACGCCCCGGATCGCCGGCTGCGGGCACGACGTCGGCGACTGGTGGACATGGATGTCGATCCGGGAGCGGTACCGCATGCCGCGGCGCCGGGGTCCGGCTGCAGGCATGCGAGACGCGTGCGGCGGCACATCGCCTGCACCCCCCATGGCATGGCCGAGATCCCGATCGAACGCGTTCCCGCCGCGCGACTGCGCGGCTGGCTCCCCATGGTGCTGGCGCTGCTCGTGCTGGCGCTGCTCGTCGCACTCCTCCTCGGGCGCCGCGCGGAGCA
This sequence comes from Gemmatimonadaceae bacterium, assembly GCA_025453855.1. GTDB lineage: Bacteria > Gemmatimonadota > Gemmatimonadetes > Gemmatimonadales > Gemmatimonadaceae > JALOPO01. The sequence continues at coordinate 5,614 of JALOPO010000064.1, read as the reverse complement.
GCCGGCGTCGTCCGGCGGGCTCGTGTCGCCGGCCGCGGCGGTGCGGGCGTGACCACGCACCCACGAGAGACCGCACGCACCACGCCGGACGGCGTGACGCTGGTGCCACTCACGCGACTTGCCGAGCATCGCGTCGCGGCCGGACATGCCGACGTCCGCGGCTGGGCCGTGTACGGGAGCGACGGTGTGCGCCTGGGGCAGGTGCGCGAGCTGGTGGTCGATGTCGATGCGCTGCGCACGCACCACCTGATCGTGGCGCTCGACACCGCCCCGCCGCGTGACGCCGCGTCATCGACGGCAGCGAGCGACGAGCGCCTGCTGCCGGTGGAACCGCTGACGGTCGATGCGAGCGTCGAGCGGCTGGTGCTGCCGGCACCGACGGATGTCGCGGTCGCGCTGCTGCCGGCGCGCGCGACGAACGGCGACGCGCGCGCGGGGCTGGCAGCGCTCGACGTGGCGCGGGCGGCACTGCTGCAGCTCACCACCAGCAACGCGACGGCGCCGAGCGACGGTCGGCAGCTGTCGCCGTCGCAGGCACCACTGGCGGCACTCGGGGCGCGAGACGTCATGGCGCGTGCGCCGGTCGTGCGTGACGGCGCGACGCAGGGCACCCCTGCGGTCGCGGAAGGCGGTGGAGCGACCGGCGACGGGGCGAGCACGCGGCGCCTCGTGCTCTCGGCCGAGCAGCTCGACATCGCCGCGCGGGCCGTACCGGCGGGCACCGCGACCTTCGCCAAGGTCGTCGACGAGGTGCCGGTGACGGAGTCGGTGGCGGTGCGGCGCGACGAGGTGGCCGTGGAACGCCGCCCCGCGAGCGCCGACACGCCCGCGACGCCGGTGATCACGGACACGGAGATCCGCATTCCGCTCTACGCGGAGCAGCTGGTGGTGGAGAAGCGGCTCGTGCTCACCGAGGAGGTGATCGTGCGCCGCACGCCGGTGATGCAGACCGAGACGGTCACCGCCGCGCTGCGTCGCGAGCGCCTCGTGACCGACGGGCCGGTGCGCGCGGCCGATGCGGCGCAGGACGGCACGCCCCCTGCCCTCAGTGCACGCTCGACACCGGACGCCGGCGGCGGTGCGCGCCCCTGAGCGCGCGTCGTCACGCGGCATCCGGATCACGGCAGCGCGGCGCGCGTCGCGCACGGCGGACAGGCCGCCGGCACGCGCGGACGCGTGCAGGCACGCAGGCCGACCACTGACACTTCGCAGGAGGCGACGATGGCCGACACGACCCGACACGACGATTCGTTCATGGACAAGCTGAAGCGCTTCTTCACGGGCGACGACGACCAGGGCACGGACGACGAGTACTACCGCACGCGCCACGCGTCGCTCGCCACGGGGACGAGCGGCACGAGCGCGGCGAGCTACGACGAGGCACGGCCGGCGTACCGCATGGGGCACCTCGCGGGGAGCGACGACCGCTACGCGAACCGTAGCTTCGACGAGGCCGAGGACGAGCTGCGCGGCGCCTGGAGCAGCACCGGCGGCGCCTCGGGGCGCGACTGGTCGACGGTGCGCGACTATGCGCGTGATGCCTACGTGCGCGGGCAGGAGCAGCGCGTCGTCCTCTCCGAGGAGCAGCTCGCGGTCGGCAAGCGGCAGGTGCAGGCCGGCGAGGTGACGCTCCACAAGACGGTCGAGACGGAGCACGTCACCGAGCACGTTCCGCTCGTGCGCGAGGAAGTGACGATCGAGCGGCGCCCGCTCACCGGTGAGGCCGCGATCGCCGCCTCCGCCACGATCGGCGAGGACGAGGTGATCCGCGTCCCGCTGATGGCCGAGGAGGCGGTGGTCGAGAAGCGCGTCGTGCCGGTGGAGGAAGTGATCGTGCGCACCGACGCCGTGACCGAGACGCAGGTGATCGACGAGACGGTGCGTCGCGAGCGGCTGGAGACGAGCGGGGTGCAGGACGGCACGGCGCGCCTCGGCGACCGCGAGGTGCCGCTCGGCTCGACGAGCGCGTCGTCGCTGGACGAGGACGAGCGCGGGATGATGGACCAGGCGAGCCGTCGCCTCGAGACGACCCGCGACCGGATCGACGACCTCCGGAGCTGAGCCACGCGGGCGGACCGGCACCGGTCCGCCACGCGAGAGGGGCCGCACGCGGCCCGGCGGGGTACGTCCACCTGCCGGGCCGCGTCGCGTGCGCCCCCCGCGCGCCGGGGCGGCGCGGTGGCGGGGGCTGCCAAACGGGAGCGCGGCATGGCAACATGCAGCGCTGCCGGCGTGTCGGTGACGGAGACCGGCCCGCGGTCGCCCCTCCTTCGCCTCCTGACCTGCCCGTCGTGCACGCTCCTCGTCGTCTCGTCCGCCCCGCCGTCCTGCTCGGAGCCGTCGTGTTCGCCACGCCGGTCGCCGCGCAGGTGACCACCGCGCCGGCGCCCCGCGATCCGGCGGCGTTCGAGGCGCTCTACCGGGCGCGCCTCGACAGCGCTCGCCTGCGCTTCACCGCCGCCGACGTGCGGTTCATGCGCGACATGATCCATCACCACGCGCAGGCGGTGACGATCTCGCAGTGGGCGCCGACGCACGGCGCCAGCGCGAGCATCCGCACGCTGGCGGCGCGCATCATCAACGCGCAGCGCGACGAGATCGCCCTCATGATCGCCTGGCTGCGTGACCGCAAGCAGCCGGCGCCCGCGCTGCACGAGATGGACGGCCAGCTGATGGTGCACGAGCCGGCCGGCGATGGCGCCGCGATGTCGCATGACGGGCACGCGGGGCACGCGATGCCCGGGATGCTCAGCGACGCGCAGTTGAAGGAGCTGGACGCGGCGCGCGGCGCCGAGTTCGACCGCCTCTTCCTCACCTACATGATCGCCCACCACAAGGGGGCGGTGACGATGGTCGACCAGCTCTTCGCGACCGACGGCGCGGGGCAGGACGAGGCGGTGTTCAAGTTCGCGAGCGACGTGCAGGTGGACCAGCGCACCGAGGTGCAGCGCATGGAGCTCATGCTCGGTGCACTGCGCGGCGGGGCGCCGTCGCGATGACGCGTTCCCGGCGATCGTGCCGGGGCGATGACACCCCTCGCGCGGGGCGCGCGTAGGGGAGCCGTGTCGGCCGGGTGCACCGCGGATGCGGACCCGACCGATCCTCGCGCGCCGGCATGCCGCCGGTGCCGCACAGCCACTCAGGAGAGCCGATCATGACCGGTTCGTTGTTCCCGCGTCCGATGGTGCGACGCTCGTTCGTCACGGCGGCGCGTGCCACCGCGGCCGCCGCCCTCGCCGCGGCGACACTCGGCGGGACGGCGCTGCCGGCGCAGTCGGCGCCCGATCCGCGCGTGGGACTCAAGGCCGGGCTCACCGATGCGGGCGAGGCGGCGTGGAACGTGAAGCGCATCGCGAGCGTGGCGCCGGCGGAGAAGTTCGTCGGGTCGACCAACTCCGACCTCGCCTTCACCGGCCAGTACGTCATCCAGGGCAACTACAACGGCTGGCAGATCTGGGACATCGCGAATCCCGCCGCGCCGTCGCTGGTCACCGGCTACTACTGCCCGGCGTCGCAGAGCGACGTGTCGGTGTACAAGAACCTGCTCTTCATCTCGGGCGAGGGGCTCGAGGGGCGCCTCGACTGCGGCGACAAGGGGCCGCGCGAGCCGGTGAGCAAGGAGCGCCTGCGCGGGCTCCGCATCTTCGACATCACCGACATCAGGAACCCGAAGAACGTGGGCAACGTGCAGACCTGCCGCGGGTCGCACACGCACACGGTGCTCGTCGATCCCAAGGACAAGGCGAACGTCTACGTCTACATCTCGGGCTCGGCGCCGGTGCGGCCGGCGGGTGAGCTGCCGGGCTGCTCGAACGCGCCGCCCGACAAGGACTCGACGTCGGCGCTCTTCCGCATCGAGGTGATCAAGGTGCCGCTCGCGGAGCCGTCGAAGGCGGCGATCGTGAGCAGCCCGCGCATCTTCAACGATCTCGTCGCCCCGCCGCGTCACGGCCAGGCGCCCGCCGACAAGGCGGAGGTCGAGAAGGCGAAGGCGGCGGGCAAGTTCGTCTTCGAGATCGCGGCCATCGGCGAGACCTTCGTCCTCCCCGACGCGCAGGCCAGGCAGGGGCTGGAGCAGATGGTGAAGATGCGCGGCGGCACCGGCGAGCCGACCGCGGCCGACAGCACGCGCTTCCGCGAGTTCGTGAACAAGCAGATCGAGGGGATGGTCGGCAGCGAGGGGAAGAAGGGCCCGACGCAGTGCCACGACATCACCGTCTACCCGGCGCTCGGCCTGGCCGGTGGCGCGTGCGAGGGCTACGGGCTGCTGCTCGACATCCGCGACCCGGCCAACCCGAAGCGCGTGGCGGCGGTGGCCGACAGCAACTTCTCGTACTGGCACTCGGCGACGTTCAACAACGACGGCACCAAGGTGCTCTTCACCGACGAGTGGGGCGGCGGCGGCGGGCCGAAGTGCCGCGACACGGACCCCAAGGAGTGGGGGGCGGACGCGATCTTCACGATCGGAGCCGACCGGCAGCTGAGCTTCCAGAGCTACTTCAAGATGCCGGCCGCGCAGACGAGCCAGGAGAACTGCGTGGCGCACAACGGGTCGATGATCCCGGTGCCGGGGCGCGACATCATGGTGCAGAGCTGGTACCAGGGCGGCATCTCGATCTTCGACTGGACCGACGCGAAGAAGCCGTTCGAGATCGCCTTCCACGACCGCGGCCCGGTGGACAGCACGAAGATGCAGATGGGCGGCTCGTGGTCGGTGTACTGGTACAACGGCGTGATCGTGAACAGCGAGATCGCCCGCGGGCTCGACATCTTCGAGCTCCAGCCGAGCCAGTTCCTGACCGCCAACGAGATCGCGGCGGCGAAGACGGTGAAGCTCGACTACCTCAACGCGCAGGGGCAGCCGCAGTACGTGTGGCCGCCGAGCTTCGCGCGGGCGCGCGCCTTCGCCGACCAGCTCGAGCGGTCGGGCGGGCTGCCGGCGGCGCGGCTCACCGCGGTCCGCGCGGCGCTCGACCAGGCCGAGGCGCTGTCGTCGACCGGGGCGCGCCGTCGGGCGCTCACCGCGCTCGCGAAGTCGCTCACGGCCGATGCGGCGGGATCGAGCGACTCGGCCAAGGTGACGATGCTGGCCACGGCCGCCACCGAACTGGCGCGCGCGAAGTGAGCACGGGGCACCGGTGCACGACGACCGGTGCCTGCAGCAACCAACGTGGGCGGGCATCGCGTCGTAGTGTGCGGTGGCCGCCCACGGCCTCGTTCGGCCCCCGCGCCGGCGCTCCGCTGCCGGCCCTCCGCCTCCGCCCCGGAGTCCCCGCATGCCTCACATGATCGCCCCGCGTCACGCGCTGCGACGCGCTGCCGCCATCACCGCACTCCTCGCCGGTGCGACCGGCGCCGCGAGCGCGCAGTCGGCGCCCGACGCCCCCTCGCCCGATCCGCGCGTCGGCCTCAAGGCCGGGCTGATGGACGCCGCCGAGGCCGCGTGGAACCTGCGCGTGGTGAGCAAGTCGCCGCCGGGTGAGCGCTTCGTCGGCTCGACCAACTCGGACCTGGCCTTCACCGGCACCTACGCGATCCAGGGCAACTACAACGGCTGGCAGATCTGGGACATCGCCAATCCCGCCGCACCGACGCTCGTCACCGCCTACTACTG
>JALOPO010000063.1 GCA_025453855.1 Gemmatimonadaceae bacterium | reverse complement strand
TCATGAAGTGACTGGATGCGTCGCCGGTGCGCCGCGCGTCGGAGCACACCGGTTCCACATTGGGTCCGTGTTCCGTTCTCGGCAGTCCTCGCAGTCCTCGCAGTCCCTGCGGTGACCTCGCAGTCCCTGCGGTTCCGCGCTGTTGCGGTCGCAGCACCTGCACGACGAGCGGCACGGGGATGCGGGAGCACGTCGGCGTGCACCGCCTGCCGTTCACTGCAGTGCCCTGCAGTCCCCTGCCCCACCAAGCTGTTCACCAGCAGGGAACCTCGACCGACGAGGCGGCGCACGGGCACAGGAGGTGGACGGCGGAGCGAACCGGACCCCTCGACCGACGAGGCGGCGCACGGGCACAGGAGGTGGACGGCGGAGCGAACCGGACCGGTGAGCGATGCACGGAACGGCGCTGGCGCGGCGGGGTGCGGGGAGGGAGCTTGCACGCTCGCCATTCGCCATCCTCGGTCCCGTTCCTGATGCTTCGTCCCCCGCTCCGCGCGTCGCTGGCCGCCGCGCTCGTGCTCGGCGCGTGCGCGCCGGCACGTCCTGCCCCCGCGCCGACGCCATCGCCGACGCCGGCCCGCGCCGGCTGCGGCACCAGCGTCGGCGGCGACACCAGCGGGCGCCGCGACGCCGGCGCGGCGGGGTGATGCGCGCTTCTCGGCGCCGGACTGGCACCTGCTCGATCCGGCGACCGACAGCGTGGCGGGGATCGGGCTCCTGCGGGCGCAGCGCGAGCTGCTCGCGGGGATGACGCCGCGCCGCGAGGTGCTGGTGGCGGTGATCGACGGGGGGGTGGACACGGCGCACACCGCGGTCCGGCCGGCGCTCTCGACGAACGCGCGCGAGGTACCGGGCAACCGCACGGACGACGACGGCAACGGCTACGTGGACGACGTGCGCGGCTGGAACTTCATGGGTGCCGCCGACGGGCGGAACGTGGAGTACGACCAGTTCGAGCTCACGCGCCTCGTCGGCCGGTGCCGGGCGAAGCAGCCGGTGACGGTCGGCGTGACGTGCGACTCGCTGGAGAAGGAGCTCGCGCACGAGCGCGCGGAGCTCGAGCAGCAGTGGGCGCAGCTGGGCCCCGTGCTGGCGCGCTACGACAGCGCCCGCACGGTGCTCGCGCGCGCCGCGAACACGTCACCCGACTCGCTCACCACGGCGCGCGTGCAGGCGCTCCCGCCGAGCGCCGATGCCACCGGGCAGGCGCGCACCTTCTTCCTGATGATGGCCGCGCGCGGCCTCACGCCGGAGGAGGCGACGAGCGCGCGCGAGTATTTCGAGCCGCGACTGACGATCGGCTACGACGTGCGCGCCGACACGCGCGCGATCATGGGCGACTGGCGCGCGCGGGGGCGGCGCTACGGCAATGCCGACGTGACCGGGCCCGATGCCTCGCACGGCACGGCGGTGGCCGGCGTGATCGCGGCGGCGGCGGCCGACAGCGGCGCCACCGGGATCGCCCCGTTCGTGAAGATCCTCGCGGTGCGCGCGGTCCCCAACGGCGACGAGCGCGACGAGGACGTGGCGAACGCGATCCGTTACGCGGTCGATCGCGGTGCGCAGGTGATCAACATGAGCTTCGGGAAGGCCTACTCGCCCGGCAAGGCGATGGTCGACAGCGCGGTGCAGTACGCGGTGTCGAAGGGGGTGCTGCTCGTGCACGCGGCGGGGAACGAGAACAGCGACAACGATGCCGGCCGCAGCTTCCCGACGGCGCGCTACGCGACCGGGGGCGCGCGCGCGGCGACCTGGCTCGAGGTCGGGGCGAACACACCCCGCATCGGTCCGCGGCTGCCGGCGACGTTCAGCAACTACGGGCGCACGGTGGTCGACCTCTTCGCGCCCGGGAGCGACATCTACATGCCCAGGGCGGGGACGCGCACCGGCTGGTCGCGCGAGAGCGGGACGAGCTTCGCGGCCCCCGTCGTCTCGGGCGTGGCGGCGCTCCTCATGAGCTACTTCCCGTCGCTCACCGCCGCCGACGTGAAGCGCATCATCCTCGCCTCCGTCACGCCGTACCGCACGCTGCAAGTGATGCGCCCGGGCGAGGCGGGGCAGATGGTCCCCTTCGGCGAGCTGTCGGCCAGCGGCGGCGTGCTGAATGCCTACCAGGCGATCCGGCTCGCGCAGCAGGAAGCGTCACGGGGCGCGACGCCCTGAGTCGCGATGCGGCTCGGTTGCAGATCGCGAATTTCATGAACGGCAACTGCATGAACTGCAACTGCGAACGGCAACTGCATGAACTGCAAGGGAACGGCAGGAAAGAGCAGGGACTGCAGGAACTGACTGACGGAACTGACGGGACTGACGCGGCTGACGGGACCGAGTTGACCAATTGGACGACTGATGGCGTGCCGGGCGCATGGGCGCGTGACACGCCATCTGACGTTTGGCGGTCCTGCCGTTTCCAGCACTGCCCTGCCCCTCACTGCCGTTCCCCGGCAGTGCAGCGCGCCGAACCGCCCGCGCCTCAGAACGTGGTCCCGATCTCGAAGATCAGGCCGTGGCCGACGCCCTGCTTGGCGTTGGGGATCTTGTAGCCGACGATCACCACCAGGTCGTGGTGGTGGTAGTTGAGGCCGGGGACGAAGTCGGCGAAGTCGTGGCTGCCGGACCACCATTCGCCGAGGAAGTTGATGTGCTCGAGGGCGTCGCCGAGTCGGCCGGGGAGGATGCCGAGTGGCTGCTCCCACGACGCGATGGCGTGGGTCGTGTTCTTCTTGAAGAGGTTCCGCGAGCCGTTGCTCACGCCGACCATGAGCCGCGTCTGCGGCCCGGGGAGGCGCACCGCGGCCTGCGCGTAGCTCCAGAGTCCCACGCGTCGGCCGAGTCCCGCGCTGTCGCGGAAGGCGTCGCTGCGGAGCGAGATCGGCACCATCTGCCCGAGGCCCAGCTTCGGCTCCCAGCGCGGCGCCCGGCGCGCCAGCCCGGGGATGCCGAACGCCGTCTTCCATCCGAGCCCGATGGCGGCGTTGGGCTTGAACGGCGTGCCGAGGTTGTACGCCGTCGCCGCGAGCTCGAAGCGATCGGTGACCCCGTAGGTGAGGAAGTGCGTGGTCGCCCAGAACTCGCGGCGCCCGGCGTCGCGATTGATGTCCCAGGCGCGCACCTGCGACTCGTGCAGGAAGAACCAGCGTCCCCTCGGCGTCTGGTCGACGGAGGGGACGTTGATGATCGTCTGCTGGGCGCGCGCCGTCGATGCGAGGGCGCACAACGCTAGCGCGAGCGCGACGACCGAAGTCGCCGTGCGGCGGAAAGAACGCATGGAGATGACGTGCGTGGTGGGAGTGCAGCGCGGCTCGGCCGTCCTGCGGGCCGACCACCCGGACGGGGCGCGCCGACCCGACCTGAACACCGCCCCGTGGAGCCAGGTTCGCGCATGACGTGTCACGAACGGGCGCGCGCGCCAGTCCCGGTGAGGGACCGCGCGCGCCGTGGCCCCTCGCGCGGCGATGCCCGTCCGCGCTCGAGGCGCGGACGGGCATCGCGGCGGGCTCCCGCGGGAGCCCCATGGCGGCGACGGGCCCCGTCGCCGCGGCACACGACTCAGGCGGCGAGTTCGTCCTCCTGCGGTTCCTCGGTGACGTCGGCCCCGTACGCCTCGCGCAGCCCGGCGAGCACGCCATCGTCATCGGGCGCGTCGTCGAGCGAGAAGTCGAGCGGGAGGCGGATGCCGCGCGCGAGCATCGACTCGGGCGAGGTCCCGTGCCGCCCAAGCTCCGCGACGAGACGCCGCAGCGGCCGCTCGTGCGAGGCGAGCAGGAGCGCCGCATCGCTCGCCACCTGATCGGGGGCGAGGCGCGCACCATCGGCCGCCGCCGATCCGTCGCCCCGGACGCGCCAGAGGCGCTCGTCGATCGCGCCGCGCGTGGCCGCCGCCACCGCCCAGGCGAGATGGCGCACCGACGCCTCGCCGAAGAGCGTGACGACCTGATGGCGCGGCGCCGACGGATCGGCACCACCGGGCGCCCATCGGATCACTTCGGCGACCGTGTCCCCACTCGGGGCCGCAGGCGCCAACCGCACGAACACATCGAGCATCCGTCCCTCCCGGCCTGTACCGGATCGGCCGCCGCGACCGGGCGACCGTGAACCGTGAACGTGACCCGCCACCACCGCACGACGCGCGGTGCCGTACCCGTCGTGCCCGCCGCACACGAGGCATACCCCACCGAGCGCCGTTCGTCATTGCGACGCCCCAGCCCCGCGCGCCGTCACGCGGCACCCTGACGGCGCGGACGCTCCCGTCCCCCGCGAGCGTCCCGCCATCCGTTCATGCGCGCACCGCCCGCGAGGCCGGCCAGGCACGCACCCACCCGTGCCGCGTTGGCACGCCGACCATCGGGGAGAAATGCACGGCGCGCGCCACGGCGTGCCCGAGCATCGCGTGCCGCGTGCATGCGGAGTGTCGGGGCGAAGCGCCCTCGCCGCCAGCCGCTGTCCACGCACTGGCCCGATGCAACGGCTGCACGGCACGACGCGCCGCGTGCGTCAGGGCGGCACCGTCGCGCACGATCATCGGCATCGGTGAGCAGGCGCGACCACGGATTCCGCTTTCTCCGGGGAGTCTTCGCGTCATGCGATGGCGCGGATGAATCATTGGAACGCGTTCATGATGACACCTCACTGACGAGACGAGTTTGCATCCGACCGACACCCGTCTAGAATCGCGCAGGGATGGCTGACTCGACCGTGGGACCGGCATGACCGGAGAGGCACCCCGCCAGCGGATCCTCGTCGTCGAGGATCGGGCCGATGTGCTGGACGTCGTGGTCCGCACGCTCGAGAGCCACGACTACGAGGTGTTGAGCGCGCAGGATGGTGAACGGGGGCTCGCGCTCGCGCTCGACGCGCGCCCCGACCTCCTCATCCTCGACCTCGTCCTGCCGCGGGGCGACGGGCTCGAGGTCGCGCGCCAGCTGCGCGAGCGCGGCTTCGTCTCGCCGATGCTCATGCTCACCGCGCGCGTGACGGTCCACGACCGTGTGGCGGGGCTCGACGCCGGCGCCGACGACTACCTCGTGAAGCCGTTCGACGAGGACGAGCTGCTGGCGCGCGTGCGCGCGCTGCTCCGTCGCGCCTCGATCCGCGACGACGGCATGGCGCTCAAGGTCGGCGACCTGGTGCTCGATCCGGTGAACCGCCGTGTCACGCGCGGGGGCCAGGCGGTCACGCTCACGCTCAAGGAGTTCGGCCTCCTCGAGCACTTCATGCGGCACGCGGGGCGCCCGGTGACGCGCGAGCAGGCCACGACCGCGGTCTGGCGCACCGAGTTCGACCCGGCGACGAACATCGTCGACGTCTACGTGAACTACCTGCGCAAGAAGCTCGACGATCCCGGCGAGCCGTCGCGCATCCAGACGATCCGCGGCATCGGCTACCAGCTGCGCGCCAGCTGACGCCGCCGCTGCGGTGCGCCCCGCTCAGTCGAGCGGGCGCATCGCGTCGCGCGCGCCGCGCGGGATTCCATCGGGGGTGGCGCTCGCGCGCTGCGCGCGCAGCTCCGCGAGCGCGGTCGGGGCGAGGCGCGCGAGCGTCGGCTCGAGCTCGGCCACCAGCCAGTCGGCGGCCCAGGGGTCGACGGCCAGCGCGCGGCGATGGGCCTCCTGCGCCCGCGCGGCGACCGCCGCCGCATCGCCCAGCGTGGCCACGACCTCGACCGCGAGCGCATCGTGCAGCTCGCGCCCGGGGAACCAGTCGTCGCGCGACGCCACCAGCGCCTCGGTGCGCGCGAGCGCGTGCTGCGCCTGCGCGCGCTGGCCGAGTCGCAGGCGGCAGAGCCCGGCGGCGGCCAGCGCCCCGACCTCGACCTCGTGCTGCCCCACGCGCTGCGCGAGCGACGCCGCCACGTCGTAGAGTTCGGCCGCCGCCGCCACGTCGCCACGCTCGCGATCGAGGTGCGCGAGATGGTAGAGCGCGAGGAGCTGGCGCTCGCCGTTCTGCGTGGCGCTGAAGAGCGCGAGCGCCTCGCCGAACTGCTCGCGCGCCTGCGTCATGTCGCCGGTGCGCCGCGCGACGACGCCGAGATCGAGCGCCGCCAGCCCCCACTCGTCGGGCATGCCGGCCGAGCGTCCGAGCTCGATCGCCTTGCGCAGTGCGGCGCGTGCCTCGCCCCACGCGCCGCGATGCGCGGCCAGCACGCCGAGGCGATCCCAGGCGCGCGCCTGGCCGCGCACGTCGTGGCGCGCGTCGGCGAGGGCGAGCGCGCGGCGGAAGCTCGCCTCGGCCGCGTCGGGGTGGTCGACGTCGAGCGCGGCACCGGCCCGCAGCAGCGCATCGCTGAGCAGCGCCTCGTCGCCGAGCGGTTCGGCGAGCGCCACCGCCTCGCTGGCGCTGACCACCGCGGCCTCGCGCTCGCCCAGGCGCAGCTGCGTCGAGGCGAGCATGCCGAGGAGCGCGACGCGTTCGTCGGTGGCCCCGACCGCGGCCGCCTCGTCGACGAGCCAGCGCAGCGAGGCCTGCGTCTCGCGCGCCGGCGCGCCAAGTGCGGCACGCAGCCGCTCGCGCATGCGGCGCAGGCGGATCGCGTCGCGCGCATCGCCGTGCGCGGCATACCAGTCGAGCGCGAGGGCGCACAGCTCGTCGGCCTCGTCGGGGCGGCCGCGCGCCTCGGCCACCTCGGCGAGCGTGGCGCGCACCATCGCCACCGACGCGGCATCGGGGGCATGCCGTTCCGCGACGCGCAGGAACTGCTCGGCCTCCTCGTGGCCGTAGACGCGGCGCGCCCGTTCGGCGGCGGCGAGTGCGCCGAGGAAGGCGGGGCCCGACTCCTCGGCGCGATCGTGATGCATGGCGATGGTCGCGATCTCGCCGGGCGCCCGGGCCGCGAGCGCGGCGGCGACGCGCGCGTGCATGCGGCGGCGGCGCGGCGGCGCGAGCGGGGTGAGGAGCGCCTCCATGAGGAGCACGTGCACGAAGACGAGGCGATCGAGGCCACGCCCGTGCGCGGGCTGCACGACGCTCGCGCGCGTCGCCCGCTCGAGCGCCGGCCGCAGCGCGTCGACCGAGATCTCGGCGGCGTCGGCGACGAGCGCGATGTCGAACTCGCGCCCCACGACGGCCGCCGTGGCGAGGAGCTCGCGATCCATCGGCAGGAGCTTCTCGAGCCGGCGCGCCATGAGCTCGGGGAGCGCGGTGGGGAGGCGCAGCTCGGAGACGGGGCGCCAGTGCCACGTCTCGCCTTCCCACCAGACGGCACGCTCGTCCACCAGCGTGCGCAGCACCTGCACCACGCGCAGCGGATTCCCCTCGGTCTGGCGATAGAGGAAGGCGAGCACGTCGCGCCCCACGGCCTGGCCGTGGAAGGCGGCTTCGGCCCACTGCCGCACCTCGTCGCGCGTGAGGCGCGGGAGCGCGAGCTCGCGCACGCGCTGGTCGCGCGCGATGCGGCGCAGCCGCGTGAGGTGCTCGGGCGAGAGCTCCTCCTCGCGCACGGTGACGACGAGGAGCACCGGCTCGCGATCGAGCTGCGCTATCACGTGTTCGAGCGCGTCCCAGCTCGCCGCGTCGGCGCGATGGAAGTCGTCGAGCACGACGACGAGCGGATGCCGGCGCGCCGCCTCGGCGATGTAGGCGGCGAGTTCGACGAGAAGCGCGAAGCGGCTCCCGGTGGGCGCGACGTTCGGCGCGCGGCGGCCGAGCGCGGGGACGACGCGCGAGAGCTCGGGCCAGCGCACCTCCTCCGGGACGACGGCGCGCAGCGAGAGCGGGGTGACCGGCAGGCGCACGCCGAGCGGCGTGGCCTGGTCGCCGATGAGTGCGGCGATGCTCGCGGGGGTGGGCGAGAGGCCGCTGCTGGCGACGACGGTGGCGGTGGCGGCCGGCGTGGCGCCGGTGGGCGGCGGCGCGCTGCGCAGGCGATCGAGCGATTCCACGACGCCGGCCCACGGCGCGTACGGGGGCTGCACGAGCGCCGCCTCGAGCGTGCGCCCGATGACGAGCGAGCCGCCGCGCAGCCGGACCACGGGGGCGAGCTGTCGCGCGAGCGCGGTCTTCCCGACGCCGGCCTCGCCGACCATCACCACCACGCGCGGCTCGCCGCCGAGTGCCTCGTCGAGGCAGCGCACGAGGCCGCGCAGCTCGTCGGTGCGCCCCACGAAGCGATCGACATTGGGGAGCATCTGCGCCGCGCCGGTGCCGGCGACGGCGACGCCATCGCGCCCGCGGCGCTTGACGTGGTACATGGCGCGATCGGCGGCCGCGAAGAGCCCCTCGGGATCGCTGGCGTGATCGGGGGCGGCGGCGACGCCGATGCTCACCGTGACCGCGGGGCCGTGCGCATCGCGCGCGAGATCGGCGTGCGCGCGCACCGCGGCGGCGAGCCGCTCGGCGACCTCGCGTGCGCGCTCGACCGGTGCGCCGGGCAGCAGCGCGACGAACTCGTCGCCACCCCAGCGCGCGGGAAGGTCGCCGGCGCGGAGCGTGGTGCGCAGGAGCTCGGCGACGAGCACGAGCGCGGCATCGCCGGCGAGGTGCCCCTGGCTGTCGTTGATCGCCTTGAAC
>JALOPO010000520.1 GCA_025453855.1 Gemmatimonadaceae bacterium | reverse complement strand
CCCACGTCGCCGATGGGCATGTCGAGGAGGTCGGCGCCGGTGGGGAAGCCGTCGATGAAGTAGAGCGGGTCGCAGCCGAGCGACCGCACGAACTGCGCGGTGCAGGTGGTGCGGCAGAGGACGCGCACGCCGCGCACGAGGCGCAGCACGTCGGCGAGCGTCGTCTTCTGCGACTGCTCGATCTCGGTGCGCGTGATGTAGTGGCCACCGCCGGAGCTCCGGCGGCGCTCGAAGTCGCGCAGCCGCGGGTTCTCGGCGTTCGCCAGCGTGACCACCGAGTCGAGGCGCTGCGCGAGCGCGGCGAGCGCGATGACGACCTCGCGTCGCTCGCCCGCGCCGACGAAGAGGCGCTCCTCGCCCGGGGCGTGGCCGATGGCGCGGGCGGTGACGCGATGCTCGCCGGCGGCGACCTGCGTGCGGACGGTGCCGGCGCTGTCGGTCGCGAGGCGGACCACGTCGACCACCACGCGCGCGCCGGCGATCGGGGCCCCGGTGACCGCATGCCGCACCGTGATCACCAGCTCGGCGGTCGCGCCCGGCTGCGCGTGCATCACGGGAGCGAGCAGGAGGAGCAGGGCGAACAGCCGCGCGCCGGCACGCAGGGCGGCGCGCGCGGGAGAGCCGGAAGTGCGCCGCATGGCGCCATGATGCACGACGGACCGGCCGCGCACCAGCGGGTGCGTGCGACCGGTCCGTGCGACGCCGCGAAGCGTGTCGCGGCGATTCCGCTCGTAGACCAGGTTGCGCGGCGTGATCCGCCACTCGTAGCGGCGCAGCACGTTGGGCATGTTCAGCCCGGCCGAGTCGGTGCGGATCTCGGCACGGATGCGGATCGAGGTGATGCGGTTGTAGTCGTCGAGGGTGTCGGCGTTGGTGCCATTGGCGGCGGCCCGCTCGACACCGTTGGTGAAGCGCATGCGCGCCTCGAACGCCTCCACGCCGCTCGCCACCGGCTGCGCGCGCAGCGAGCCGTCGGTGTTCCACCCCGTGACGCGAAAGAGCTGCGTCCCCTGCCGGTACCACCCGGTCGCGATCACGCGCTGCAGCGAGACGCCGGAGTGCGGGAGCTGGATGCCGCCGGCGAAGGCCGCGGGGAAGGTGAAGAGCGTGTCGGCGCCGAGGAACGTGACGTCCACGGAGGCGCCCCGGTCGTTGACGTTGTTCACGACGATCAGGCGGCGCTGCGCGTCGACCTGCAGTCGGGCCACGTCGCCCACGCCGATGCGGAAGGCACCGTCGACCTTGCGGAAGGAGATGCAGGTCGGGCCGCAGGTGCCCCCGGGCGGGAGCGGGTTCGGCGACGCGGGGTTGGGCGCCACCATCGGGTAGACGGGGGCCTCCTGCGGATCGAACGGCACCGAGAGCGTCATCACGGTGTCGTTGCGCGTGGCGAGCGCGCCGAAGTCCTGCATGCTCTCGAACGAGACGCCGGCGTCCTGCACGTCGCGCGAGATGGCCATGCCCAGGTAGCGGGCGTCGCGGGCGAGCGTGTCGTGCGCGCGCGCGCGGCGCTGGCTCCGCCAGGTGGTGAGGGCGAAGTTCGTGCCGATGCCGAGCACGATCACGCCGACCACCATCGTGATCAGGAGCTCGACGAGCGTGAAGCCGCGGCGCGTGCGACGCGGGCGGAGCGGACGGGGCGCCATGGCGGGGCTCCTCACTGCTGGTGGATGGTGCCGCCGCGATAGATGTGCGTCGTCACCTTGATCGGCACCGGCATCCGGCGTCCGGAGACGGCGACATCGACCTTGATCAGGTTCGTGCGCACCTGCGTGACGGTCATCGAGCGCGTGTAGGCGCCGTCGGGGTCGGGGCGGCCGTCCTCGTTCACCGAGGTCGCCGTCTCGTTGTCGAGCGTCCACGGGTCGCGCGAGCGCACCTCCTCGAGGTAGGCGCGTGCGCTGGCGAGCGAGGTCGTCTTGGCGGCGGCGCTGGCCTGCGCGCGCACGCTGGCGGCATTGGCGGCGGCGATCGCCATCGCGCCGGTGCCGAGGAGGACGATGGCGACCATGATCGAGATCAGCGAGAAGCCGGCGCGCGCGCGCGCGACGAGGCCGCGAGGGCCACGCATGCGGCGGGCGCCGGGGAGGGGACGCTGGCTCATTTCCAGGCTCCGTCGATGAAGGAGAGGAGGCGCACGTTGCCCGCCGGCGTGACCGTCACCGCGGTTGCCGAGCGTGGGTCGTCCTTGTGGCGCACGTAGAGGGTGAAGCTGCTCCCGAAGGGCACGGGGAGGCCGCGCGGGTCGACGCGGAAGCGTCGCACGGCGCCCGCGAGCGGCGTGGCGGTGTCGCCGGCGATGCGCGGGAGCGTGCCGCGGCCGAAGCGGAGCACGGGGTCGAGCCGGCGCTCGGCGCCGGTGCCGAACGCATCGCGCTCGGTGTTGTTCTCGAGGATCGTGCTGTCGCGGTTGTGGTCGAGGAAGAAGCGGTAGGTGCTGTCGGTGGCGACGATGCGCACCGCGGCACGCGACGCGAAGGCGCGCGTGCGGGCGAGCTCGATGTCCTGCAGCAGCTGGCGTGCGCCGCCGTCGGCGGCCTGGCGCGGGGTGATGCGCAGCTTCGGCGCGGCGATCGCGCCGAGGATGCCGAGGATGACGACCACCACGCACAGCTCCACGAGGGAGAAGCCGCGGCGCCGGGGGGCGGTGCGCATCAGAAGATGCTCCGGAAGGCGATCTGCAGCGTGGAGCCGAGGAGGGGCGTGCCGGGGGGGAGGTTGTTGGGGTCGCGGAAGCG
>JALOPO010000519.1 GCA_025453855.1 Gemmatimonadaceae bacterium | reverse complement strand
TGCTGCGTGGGGCCGGTGCGGACCGCGTTGGCGAGGAAGAGGTGCCGGAGCCCGCGCTCGCCGAAGAAGCCGGCGATGCGGCGCACGATCTCGTCGAAGCCGGGGAGGGCGCGGAGCGTGTTGAGCGCGGCCCGATCGGCCGGGTGCTCCCAGGCGGTCGAGGCGATCCGGGGAAGGGCGACGGGGGGCATGGGGTGACTCCGCGGCTCGGGTATGGGTCCAATGCATCCGAGGCCGCCCGCAGCGGGCCTCGTCTCGTGCACAAACCGATGGTTCAGCGCCCGACGGGCGCGTCCGACACTCCTACGCGCCGACCGGACCACGGGTGTCGCCCATCGGCCAGACCGGATGATCCTGACCGATCACTCAGGGAAGGCCCGAGGCTTGCGTCACCCGCATGCATTCCGATGCGACGCTGCATCGGACACGGTCCACCGGTGCCCGCGGCGTCCGTCAGAGCCCCGCGAGCGCCTGCTCCAGGTCGCCGATCAGGTCGCCCACCTCCTCGATGCCCACCGACAGCCGCACCAGCCCATCGGTCAGCCCGAACGCCGCCCGGCGTGCCGCCTCCACCGACGCGTGCGTCATGCTGGCCGGATGACTGATCAGGCTTTCCACCCCACCCAGCGACTCCGCGAGCGAGAAGAGGCGCACGCGGTCGAGCATCGTCTTCACGCGGTCGCGCGTGCCGAGCTCGATCGAGATCATGCCGCCGAAGCCGCGCATCTGCGCGGCGGCCAGGGCGTGCTGCGGATGGCTCGCCAGGCCGGGGTAGATCACCTGCTCCTCGCCCAGCCGGTCGGCGAGCCAGGCGGCGATCGCGCGACCGTTCTCGTCGTGGGCGCGCATGCGGACGGCGAGCGTCTTGGTGCCGCGCAGGCAGAGCCAGGCGTCGAAGGGGCCCGGGACCGCGCCGGCCGCGTTGAGCACGAACTGGAGGCGCGTGGCGAGATCGTCGTCGTTCAGCACCGCCACGCCGCCGACCATGTCGCTGTGCCCGTTCAGGTACTTGGTGCTCGAGTGCCAGACGATGTCGGCGCCCAGCTCGAGCGGGCGCTGGAAGATCGGTGTGGCGAAGGTGTTGTCGACGATCACCAGCGCCCCCTTCCGCCTCGCGACCTCGCTCGCGGCGCGCAGGTCGGTGAGCCGCATGAGCGGGTTGGTCGGCGTCTCCAGCAGCACCGCGCGCGTCGCGGGGGTCATCGCGTCGGCGATGCGCTGCGGGTCGCGCGCGTCCACGTAGGTGCAGGCGAGCCCGAACTGCTGCAGCACCTTGTCGAGCAGGCGGAAGGTGCCGCCGTAGACGTTCTCGCCCACCACGAGATGATCGCCACTCCGGAAGAGCAGCAGGATGCTCGTCAGGCACCCCATGCCGCTGCCGAACGCGAAGCCGTGCCGTCCCCCCTCGAGCGCCGCGACGTTGCGTTCGAGTGCCTCGCGGGTGGGGTTCTTCCCGCGCGCGTACTCGTAGCCGCGATGCTTCCCGAACTCCTCGTGCACGTAGGTGGAGGTCTGGACGATCGGCGTCATGATCGCGCCGGTCACCGGGTCGGGGTGCTGGCCGGCGTGGATGGCGCGCGTCGCGATGTGGAAGCGCAGGTCGTCGTCGTGCAGGCGGGTCATGCGGGACGGGGTGAAGGTGCGTGCAACCATAACGGTGGCGCCGCGCGGGCGCCGCAGGGCCGGGCGGCATGAGCGGCTTCACCCCCGCGCTGGCCGAGATGGCCGGCCGCGACCCGTTCGGCACCGCCGTCGTGCCGCGCTGCCTGGTGGTCGACGACGAGCCGCGCCTCCGGCAGGTCCTCGTGCGCCTCATGCGCGCCGACGGCTTCGTGGTGGACGAGGCCGGCAACGGCGAGGAAGCGCTCGCCTTCGCGCTCCTGCGCGAGGTGCGCGCCCGCTGGCCCGAGACGGCGGTGGTGATGGTGAGCGGCAACGGCGACGTGCAGGTCGCGGTGAGCTGCCTCGCCGTGGGCGCCATGGACTACCTCACCAAGCCCTTCCACCTCGAGGAGGTGCGCGCGCGCCTCACGCAGGTGCTCGAGCGGCGGCGCCTCGTCCTCGAGAACCGCGAGTACCAGTTCCGGCTCGAGCAGAAGGTCGCCGCGCAGGCGCGGCGCATCGAGACGCAGTTCCTGGGCGGGGCCGGTTGCACGACATCGGCAAGATCGGCGTGCGCGAGGACGTGCTCACCAAGCCGGCCCGCCTCACGCGCGAGGAGTACGAGCACGTGATGACGCACATGATGGTCGGCTGGCGCATCCTCTCGGGGCTCGTCGACGATCGCCCGGAGCTGCTCAACATCGTGCGCCACCATCACGAGCGGCTCGACGGGCGCGGCCTTCCCGATGCGCTCGCCGGCGACGAGATCCCGCTCGAGGCGCGCATCGTCGCCGTGGCCGACTCGTTCGACGCCATGACCAGCGGGCGCCGCTACCGCGACGACGGCGGCAAGCTCCTCGAGGAGGCACTGGCGGAGCTCGAGCGCTGCGCGGGCACGCAGTTCGATCCCGCCTGCGTCGATGCCTTCACCCGCGCCGTCCGCGCCGGCGACATCGGCATCCTCGCGCGCCACGAGCCGGTGCGGCTCGGCGCCATGACGCCGCTCAACGTGCCCGTGCAGGCTGCGTGAGTCGCG
>JALOPO010000518.1 GCA_025453855.1 Gemmatimonadaceae bacterium | reverse complement strand
GCGGAGCGAGAGGCCGGGGCGCAGTTCGCGCGCGACGGCGAGGCGGACGCGCGTGATGCCGTCGTAGCGGAGCCAGTAGGCGCGCAGCGCCTCGCCGGTGAGGGAGCGCGCGGCCCAGCGGTTGCCGACGAAGTCGCGCGCCACCGCCAGGCGGTCGTAGCCGATCCAGTCGGCGACGTGCGTGAGGCCGCCCTGCAGCTGCCAGCCGCGGGCGAGCCAGGTGGCGGTGAGGCCGGCGGTGCGGGCCGGGACGCCGAGCATGCGGTCGCCCGCGCGCAGGTCGCCGCTGTAGCCGCCGGCGACGCGCGCGACGCGGCTCTGCACGAGCGAGAGCGTTCCCTGCAGCGCGAGCGCACCGATCGCGGTGCGTGCGCCGAACTCCCAGCCGCGGTTGGTGATCGCGCCCACGTTCTCGAGGCGGTAGGCGAGGAGTGGCGGACGCCCCGGCAGCGAATCGGCGAACGCGACCGACACCTGCTGGATGAGCGATGACGCCCGCTGGTCGAAGCGCGTGACCTGCAGCGAGAGCGCGCGGCCGATGTAGAGATCGACGCCGCTCTCCACGCCCGCCTGGCGCTCGGGCGGGAGGTCGGCGTTCACGGCGCCGAATCCGAGGCCGCTCCACGCCGTCTGGCGCATCGGCGTGCGCGCGGGGCGCACCCCTTCGCCGTAGGCGGCGCGCAGCTTCCAGCTCACCAGCCCGTGCGTGCGCACGAGGCTCGCGCCGAGTGCGGGGAGCGCGGCGAAGCGGCTCGCGTTCGTGAAGCCGTCGTTGCGCTCGCCGCGCAGGCCGGCGGTGACGAAGAACGCGTCGCGGAGCGAGAGCGTCGCCTGCACGCTGGTGCCGAGCGTGGAGAGCCAGCGCGGGTCGGCATCGCTGCGCGGGAGCCTCACGCCCGCCGGTGGCGTGTAGCTCGCGCGGACCGGGAGCGCGCTGCTCGTCGCATCGCGCAGGAGCGCGGCGTCGCCGGCGAAGGTGATCGTCGCCCCCAGGTGCTCGCCGAGTCCGGCGCGACGCACGCTCGTCCCGCGCAGCGAGACGCGGTCGGCGCCGCCGCGCGTGGAGCGGAGGGCGGAATCGAGCGCGGTCGGCACCGGGACGAAGTCGACGGTCAGCGCCGACAGCCGGTAGCCGTCGAGGCCACCGGTGAGTGCGTGCGTCCACGCGCCGCTCCCCCGCGGCGTCCAGGTGGTCGTGCCGCCGACCGTGTAGTGCGCGAGCGACTGCCGCGACTCGGGGCGCAGGTAGTTGGCCCCCGTGTACGAGAGCCCCTCGAGCAGCGGGTTCTCGCTCGGCGAGGCGGTCGCGGCGCGCACGCTCACCATCCCGGTCGTCACGCGACTCGCGCCCACGCGCCGCGCATGCGCGTCGCCGGTGAACTGCACCGTCCCGCCGCCGGGGATCACCGAGCCAATCGTGTTCAGCGCGAGCACGGTGCCGGCCGAGCGTCCCGGGCTCCCGCCGCGCAGCGCGACCATGTGCTCCTGCACGAAGGCGTTGCCGCCCACGAAGTCGGTGGCGGCGGCGCCGGCGCTCGAGCGCAGCATCGCCTCGCGACGACCGTCGGCGGCGCCATCGTGGCGGAGCTGCACGTTGATCACGCCGCTGATCGCATCGGCGCCATAGAGCGCGGCGCCCTGCGGCCCGCGGATCACCTCCACGCGCTCGATCGCCTCGCCGGCGAGGCGCGTGAGGAGCAGCGGATTGGCGAGCTCCACGCCATCCACGAAGACCTTCGGCGTGCTCACCCCGAACGACGCCGCGCCGCGCAGCGATGCGTAGCGCGCGTGCAGCGTGGTGGGGGCGTCGTTCCAGATCCAGAGCCCGGGCACGGCGCCATCGAGCGCGGTGGCGAGCGAGGGGGCTCGCGCTCCCGGTCACCACCACGCGATCGAGCGTCGCGGTGCGCGCGGCGAGCGGCGGGATCACGCGATCGGGGGCGAGCACGACCTGCGTCGCCCCGGCCGGCACCGGCGCCACGCCGGCGCCACGCAGCAGCGCCGCGAGCACGGTGCCGAGTGGCGCCGGTGCGCCCACCGTGCACGCCTCGCGATCGAGCGGGAGCGCATCGGAGCTGTAGGACAGGCGCACGCCGGCGCGTGCCGCCACCTGGTCGAGCGCGGTGCGGAGCGCGATCCCGGGCTGCGGCTGCCGCACCGGGCGATCGAGCGGGGGCGCCCAGGCGCGTGCATCGTCACCGAGCACGCATGGCGATGCCTGCGCCTGCAGCGTGCGTGATGCGAGCCAGGGCGCGACGCAGAGCGCGAGCGGCAGCCATCGCCGCCACTCGCGCGCCGTCCTGCGCCCCGTCCCGCCGCGCGTCATCGTCCGGGTGGTGCGGCGCTGCGTCGCAGGACGGCCGTGTCGCCGCGCCAGGTGGCATCGGCGGCGAGCGCGAGGGCGAGCACCGTCACCACCCGCCGCACCGGCTCGGCGGTGAAGTCGGCGGTCACGTGCCGGTCGAGGAGCGCGGGGTCGTCGATCACGAGCGTGATCCCGTACCAGCGTCGCAGCGCATCGCGCACCTCGCCGAGCGAGGCCTCGCGGAAGGCGAGGCGCCCCTGCGCGAGCGCGTTCACGTCGGCGGGCATGACCTCGCGCCGCCGCACCACGAGCCGCGCCCCCTCGAGCACCGCCGCGTCGCCGGCGCGCAGCCGCGCCGCCGTGCTCCGCGTCGCGGCCGGCCGCAGCTCGACCTCGCCCTCGGTCACGCGCACCGTCAGCAGCGACTCCGCCGATGCGCGCACCGCGAAGACGGTCCCGACATCGACCACGTCG
>JALOPO010000062.1 GCA_025453855.1 Gemmatimonadaceae bacterium | reverse complement strand
GCGATCCAGGACTACAACCTGAGCGCCTCGGGCGGCACGCCCAACGCGACCTTCCTCATCTCGGGCGGCTACACCAGCCAGCAGGGCGCGATCATCCGCACCGGCTTCGAGCGCTTCAGCGTGCGCGTGAACTCCGAGGCGCGGCGCGGGCGCTTCACGGTCGGCGAGGCGCTCGCGCTCTCGCGCACGTCGCGCGAGGGGCTGAGCGGCTTCCCGCTCATCGACGCGGTGCGCATGCTCCCCACGATCCCGGTGCGTGACCCGGCCAACCCGGGCGGCTACGGCTTCGGGAGCGACGCCAATCCCACCTTCGGCACCAACCCTGTCGGGGCGCAGGAGTCGCGTCCCGCGCGGCAGGGATCGAACCAGGTGATCGGGACGCTCTACGGCGAGGCGAACTACGACGACTTCGGGCGCAACGTCTTCACCAGCCGCGCCCAGGTCCGCTTCCGCACCGACGTCCCCTTCGCCACGCTCACCGACTACTCGAGCAGCTTCACCTCGCTCCTGCTCGAGAACCTGCTCACCTACGACGACGTCTACCGCGACGGGCGCCACCGCATCACCGCCGTCGCCGGGCTCACCGAGCAGCGGCAGACGGTCGACACGCTGAGCGCCTATCGCGAGGGCTTCGTCAACGAGGGGCTCCGCACCATCGACGCCGGCGCCGTCGCCAACCAGCGCAACGCGGGCGGCACGGTGCGCAGCGCGCTCCGCGGCTTCGTGGCCCGCGCCAACTACGTCTTCGGCGACCGCTACATCCTCTCCGGCTCGTTCCGCCGCGACGCCTCGTCGCGCTTCGGCCCCGGCAACCGCTACGCCAACTTCGGCGCGGGCTCGGCGGCGTGGGTCATCAGCGAGGAAGGCTTCTACAAGGGGTCGCGCCTCGCGTCGGGGATGGACTTCCTCAAGCTGCGCGCCTCCACCGGCGTCCTCGGCAACCAGGACATCGGCGACTTCCAGTTCGCCGGCGTCATCCAGCCGAACCTCAACTACCTCCTCGGCAGCGGCACGGTGGCCGGCGGCGCGACGCAGCTCTCGCTCGCCAACCCGAACATCCGCTGGCAGAGCAACCGGCAGACGAACATCGGCCTCGATCTCGGCTTCCTCCGGAGCTCGCTGACCTTCACCGTCGACTGGTACGAGTCGCGCTCGTCGGGCCTGCTCGTCGCCGCGCCGCTCCCGTGGAGCCTGGGCGCGAGCGGCAACCCGGTGGTGAACGCCGGCGCCGTACGCAACCGCGGCCTCGAGTTCGGCGCGCAGCACCGCGTGACGCGCGGCAACTGGCAGGTGAACACCACCGCCAACCTCACCACGATCGACAATCGCGTCCTCTCGCTCGGCAACGGCGGGCAGCCGATCTTCGACAACCTCGGGATCGCGCGCACCGCGGTGGGCGGCCGCATCGGCGAGTTCTTCGTCCTGCAGACCGCCGGCATCTTCCAGGACTCGGCCGCCGTGGCGGCGTGGGGCGTGCAGCCGAACGCGCGCCCCGGCGACCTGCGCTTCGTCGATCGCAACAACGACGGGCTGATCTCGCTCGACGACCGCTACAACGCCGGCAACGGGCTGCCGCGCGTGACCGGGGGCCTCTTCGTCGACGTGCGCTACCGCAACCTGGACGTCGGGCTCAACCTGCGCGGGCAGGGCGGCAACCGGATCTTCAACGCCGTGCGCTGGTGGACCGATCGTGGCGACGATCCGTCGAACTTCCGCACCGACTACACGCCGTGGACGCCGGAGAACCCGACCAACACGCCGCGCATCGTCGCCGGCCCGGCCGGCGCGCAGAACGCCGAGCTGCGGAGCGACCGCTGGATCGAGCGCGGCGACTTCCTCCGCATCCAGAACCTCGTCGTCGGCTACACGCTCCCCGAGCGCTTCGCCCGCTTCGTGGGGAGCCGCACCGCCCGGCCGCGGGTCTACCTGAACATCCAGAACCTCCACACGTTCACGCGCTTCACGAACTGGGATCCCGAGGTGCTGGGCTTCGGCAACCCGCTCGGTCGCGGCATCGACGACGGCGCCATCTACCCGAACGTGCGCACCGTGACGGTCGGCTTCGACTACCGCATGTGACGCGCCCACGCCCCGCACCCGAGCCTCCAATGACCCGCATCCATCGACTCGCCCGCGCGACGGCGTGCGCCGCAGGAGCCGCGCTCGCCGTCGGCTGCGCCGACCTCGAGCTCACGAACCCGAACCAGCAGACCACCGACACCTTCTGGCGCTCCGAGAGCGACGCGCGGCAGGGGATGACCGCGGTCTACAACGGGCTCCTCGCCAACGGCACCTACGGCCGCTGGCTCGCCTTCGCGCACGACATCCGCAGCGACATCGGCTTCAGCCCCAGTCCGTGGGCCGACCTCTCCAACTTCAACAAGTTCACCCTCGTCGACTTCGACTTCGAGGTGAACCGCGAGATCTGGCAGCACCACTACGCGGCGATCTTCCGCGCCAACCAGGTCGTCGCCGACGTGCCGCGCATCGAGATGGACACCACGCTCCGTGCACGGCTGGTGGGCGAGGCGCGCTTCGTCCGCGCGCTCCTCTACTTCAACCTCCTCAACCTGTACGGCGGCAACATCCCCATGCCGCTGCAGCCGCCGGCCATCGCCGACCGGCCGGCGAGCGCCGGCGACACGACCGTCTGGCGCCAGATCGAGGCCGACCTCCGCGCGGCGGCCCCGGTGCTCCCCGCGGCCTACACCGGCGCCGACATCGGTCGCGCCACCAGCGGCGCGGCCGAGGCGCTCCTCGGCAAGGTGCTCCTGCAGCAGCGCAAGTGGGCCGGCGCCGACTCGGTGCTCTCGCTCGTCGTCGCGAGCGGACGCTACGCGCTCGTCCCGAACTACCAGGACAACTTCACCGCGCTCGCCGAGAACAACCGCGAGTCGGTGTTCGAGGTGCAGTTCGGCGACCGCACGCAGCTCGCCAACGGCGTGCGCGGCCTGAACATCGCCAAGATGGTCGGCCCCTGCGGCCCCTCGTTCTGCGACGGGCGCCCCACGCCGTGGTACTTCAACCAGTTCCTCGCCGAGAGCACGAGCACCGGCGGCGTCGACCCGCGCCTCGACGTCACGATCTTCTACAACAAGCCGGGCGGCATGGACGTCTACGGGCGCTCCTTCCAGGCGCGCTACGGGGCCGCCAGCACCGATCTCTTCTTCCGCAAGTACGGCGAGTTCTACATCCCCGGCGAGCAGGACTGGGACGCGGCGATCAACTTCCGCGTCATCCGCTATGCCGACGTGCTGCTCATGCTCGCCGAGGCGCGCAACGAGCTCGGACGCACCGCGGAGGCGCTGCCGCTGCTCAACCTGGTGCGCGCGCGGGTGACCATGCCCGCCGTGCCGGCCGGGCTCTCCGTGGCCGCCATGCGCACGCGCCTGTTGCGCGAGCGGCTCCTCGAGTTCGGCCTCGAGCAGCAGCGCCTGCTCGACCTCAAGCGCCAGAACCTCCTCACCGCGGCCCTCGTCAGCAACGACGCCGAGTTCTCGTTCTTCGTCCCGAACAAGAGCGAGCTCCTCCCGATCCCCGTCACCGAGACGAACCTCAACCCGAACGTGCAGCAGAACCCGGGATGGCGCTGATCCCCCGCACGCTGCCGCTCGTCGCCGTCGTCGCGCTCGTCGCCTGCTCGTCCAACGGCGGCGGCGCGACGTCGCCGGGCCCGCAGCCCACGCCCGACTGCACCTTCATCAATCCGCTCGGCAGCGGCGCCGACCCGTGGGTCGTGCGCCGCGGCGCGCTCTACCACCTCGTCGAGTCGCGCGACGACGCCATCTGGGTCACGCGATCCACGCGCCTCGACCAGGTGAAGCAGAACGCGGTGCGTGTCTGGACCGCCCCCGACACGGGGTGGAACAGCCGCAACGTCTGGGCGCCCGAACTGCACGAGATCGACGGGCGCTGGTACATCTACTACGCTGCCGGTCGGCAGGGGCCGCCCTTCCTCTCGCAACGCGTCGGCGTGCTGCAGTCCGAGGGGAGCGATCCGCAGGGGCGCTACATCGATCGCGGGCAGCTCTTCACCGGCGACGACTCGGCGACCACCGGGAACGTCTGGGCGATCGACATGACGGTGGGACGCGTGAACGGGCGCTGGTGGGCGGTCTGGTCGGGATGGGACGAGAACGCGGCCACCGATCGCACGCCGCAGCATCTCTACGCCGCGCCGCTCGCCAACCCGTGGACGCTCGCCGAGCGGCGGCGTCGCATCAGCTCCCCGGTCGAGCCGTGGGAACGCGGCACCGAACTCGCGCTGCAGGAAGGGCCGTCGTTCCTCGTGCGCGGGGCCGACACGTTCATCGTCTACAGCACGAACGAGTCGTGGCTGCCGGCCTATCGCCTCGGCGCGCTGCGGCTGCGCGCGGGGGCGACGACGCTCGACTCCACGCAGCTCACCAAGCACGGCCCGCTCTTCTCGTCGCTCGGCACCGTCTACGGGCCGGGGCACGCCAGCTTCACCACCTCGCCCGACTCCACCGAGGACTGGATCGTGTACCACGCCAAGACCAGCGCCGCACCGGGGTGGGAGCGCGTCATCCGCACGCAGCGCTTCGCCTGGCGCCCCGACGGGCTCCCCGACTTCGGTGTTCCGGTGCCGAGCGGCCAGCGCCTGACGATGCCCGCGGGGCAGTGCCGCGCGTGACCGCGCGCAAGACGCCGGTGCGCACCGGGACGATGCGCGCCACCCCCGGCCCCGAGACGCGCGTCAAGCTGGAGCGCGTGCGCGAGTACCTCGACCGGCATCGGCTGTCCGGCGTGGTGCTCGCCACGCGCGGCAACGTCGCCTGGCTCACCGCCGGTGGCGACGCGCACGTCGTCTCGCAGTCCGACGAGGCGGTGGGGGCGATCGTCGTCACGGCGCGCGAGGCAATGCTCGTGACGAGCGAGATCGAGGTCGATCGCCTGCAGCACGAGGAGCCGGTGCGTGGGCTCGCCGCGCGCACCTTCCCGTGGACGCGCTCACTGGCCGAGGCGGTGACGCGCGTCGTCGGCCGTGATCGGTCGCAGTGGGCGAGCGATCATCCGCTCGCCACCGCGCTCGCGGCGCTCCCGGGCGATTTCGCCAGCGACTGCCGCGCCTCGCTCCTCCCCGACGAGATCGAGCGCTACGAGGCGCTCGGTCGTGACTGCCGCGACGCGATCGAGGCCACCTGTCGCGCGCTCGCGGTCGGCGAGACGGAGCACGACGTCGAGGCACGCTGCGCGACCGAGCTCCTGCGGCGCGGCGTGCAGCCGCACGTGCTCCTGGTGGGCGCCGACGCGCGCATCCGCAACTTCCGCCATCCGATCCCCACCGCGCGCACGATCCGTCGCCACGTGATGGTCGTCGTCTGCGGCCAGCGCCACGGCCTGATCGCGAGCCTCACGCGATTCGTCCACTTCGGCGCCCTCCCCAAGGAGCTCGCGAATCGACACCTCGCCACCTGCCGCGTGGAGGCGGCGATGTGGGAGGCGACGCAGCCCGGCACCACCTTCGGCGCGATCGTGGCCGCGGGACAGCGGCAGTACGCGAAGGAGCGCGTCCCCGACGAGTGGATGCTCCACCACCAGGGCGGCCCCACCGGCTATGCGGGGCGCGACTTCGTCGCCGCGCCGGGCGAGGAGCGCGCCGTGCAGCCGCAGCAGGCGGTGGCGTGGAATCCGAGCATCACCGGCACGAAGAGCGAGGACACCTTCATCGTCATGCCGCCGCCGCTCGATGCGCCGGCGACTGCGCGCTGGGAGCGGCTCGTGGTCACCGCGGCGTCGCCCGCGTGGCCGGTGGTGACCGTCACCGCACCCGCTGGCGCGCGACTGGTGCGACCGGCGATCCTCGTGCGCTGACGGCGCACACCGCGCCGACGCCGGTCGAGGCGCGCCGCCGACGACGCGCCCGACACCGGTTCGCCCACTTTCGCGCTCCTCGTGCCCACCGCTCTCGTCCTCGGCGGCACCCGCCAGATCGGCCGCGCCCTCGTGCTCGCGCTCCACGCGCAGGGGTGGCGCGTCCTCGTCGCCAACCGCGGCGTGAGTGCCGATGACCTGCCTTCCGACGTCGTCCGCATCCGCGCCGACCGCGATGTCGCTGGCGCGCTCGCCCGTGCACTCGCGCCGCACGAGGCCGAGCTCGTGATCGACTGCACCGCCTACACCGGGGTGCAGGCGCGGGAGGCGGCGACGGCGATGCTGGGCCGCACGGCGCGCTTCGTCCTCGTGAGCACCGGGCAGGTCTATCTCGTGGGCGCCGGCGCGCCCGCACTCTGCGCCGAGCACGAGGACGCGCGCCCGCTCGTGCCGGCGCCATCGCATCCGTGGCACCTCGACCAGTGGCGCTACGGCGTGCACAAGCGCGAGGCCGAGGCGGCGGTGCAGGAGGCGGCAGGGCAGGGGCTCCCCGCGTCGATCCTGCGCATCCCGATGGTGCACGGTCCGCGCGATCCGTACGAGCGCTGCTGGAACTACCTCTGGCGTGCGCGCGACGGCGGCCTGCTCGTGCTCCCCGACGACGCACCGCGTGGGCTGCGGCACGTGCATGTCGACGACGTGGTGCAGGCGATCCTGTCCCTCGCGCGCACGCCGAGCGAGGCCGGGCGCGCGTGGAACCTCGCGCCGCGCGAGTCGCTCGCGCTCGACGACGCGCTGCATCGCCTCGCCGCGCACGCGAGGACCGAGCTCACCGGCGCACGACTGCCACGCGCCGCCCTCGACGAGCGTGCGCTGCTGCCGGCCTGCGCGCCGTTCTCGTCGCCGTGGATGTCGGTGCTCGACGGGAGCGCGCTCGCGGCGCATCTCGGCTGGTGGCCGCGTCCCTGCATCGACACGCTCGATGCGCTGTGGGGCGGGCTCGCCGCGGCGCCGCCGTCGCGGCCGCCCGCGTCGGCGCCGCAGCGCGCGCAGGAACGCGAACTCGTCCCGCTCGCCACGCGCGTCGATCGATTCGGCTCGTGACGTGCCGCGGCGCACGCCACCGGCGCGTCGTGGCGCGCACCGATCGCATCGCGCACCATTCCCACCGACGCCCGAAACCCGCCGGCTCGCACCGACGGGTTTCGGATTCGTGTGATCTTGGCAGTGGTGCGTGGGCACCTCGAGCGGCCTGCCCGATCGTCGCGCCGCTCCTCCAACATTCCCGCATCGGCCGATCTGTCAAGCGACCGCAGCGGCACGCGGGCGGGCGCGAGGGGGGCTGTCGTGGCGCGGCTCCTGCCTGCACCGTGCAGGACACACGCGGCGCGTCGCCGCACCACCCCTCGCCGGAGCCGGTCATGGACGCGGAGCTCGAACGCGTGATGCGGGAGGCGGCCGATCGCCTTCGCTCGCGCAACGTCACCATCTCGATGAACGACGATCCCGAATACGTGGCGCAGCTCCTCGAGGCCATCGAACGGTTCGAACTCGAGGTCGAGCGCCAGGGCGGCGACCTGATGGTCGACTCCGGCGACGCCGAGGAGCCCGACGATCCGCGCTTCGTCCTCCCCAGGCGGCAGCCCCGCGAGTCGCTCGAGGACTATCGCATCCGCATCGACGAGGCCACCGTCCAGCTCCGTCGCACCGCGCGCTGACGCGTCGCCGCGCGCGGTTTGGTGCCGCGCGTAGCATTCCCGCATGCGATTCTCCGGGAAGAACGTCGTGATCACCGGCGTCGGGCGCGCCGGCCAGGTGGGTGAGGCGGTGGCGGCGGCGTTCGGCGCCGAAGGGGCGCGGCTCGCGCTCGTCGACGTGATGGCCGACGAGGCGCGCGCCCGCGCCGGGACGCTCGTGGCGCGCGGGATCGACGCCAGCGCGCACGCCTGCGACCTCACCGATGGCGAGGCGGTGCAGCAGCTCGCGACCACCGTGCGCGACGCCATGGGCGGCGTCGACGCCCTCGTCTGCGTCGCCGGGGGCTTCGCGTTCAGCGGCCCGATCGACGCCGCCGATCCGGCGATCTTCCATCGACAGGTCGCCATCAACCTCACCACCGCGTGGATGGCGACGCGCGCCTTCGTGCCGCTCCTGCGCGAGCGCAAGGGCGCGATCACCTACTTCACCTCCGCCGCGGCGATCCCGGGCGGGAAGGGGGCGGGGATGAGCGCCTACGTGGCCGCCAAGGCCGGCGTGCTCGCGCTCATGCAGGTGGTCGCGCAGGAGGAGCAGCCGCACGGTGTGCGCGCCAACGCGCTCGCGCCGACCGCGATCCGCACCGCCGCCAACCTCGCCGACATGGGGGACAGCTTCGCCTACGTGGAGCGCGAGGAGGTCGCCGCCACCGTGCTCTGGCTCGCCAGCGACGAGGGACGGCGGGTCACCGGGCAGGTGCTCCGCCTCGGCGCCTGACCTCGCGGGGCGCGCCCTGACCTCGCGGGGCGCGCGCGACGCGCAGGTCGGCCACCGCCTGCATCGCGCCGGCAACGAAACCGGGGGCGGGGCGGGTCGTACGGACGACCATCGTCCCCCGATCCGGAGCCCGTCATGCTGCATCGTCGCCAGTTGGCCCTCGCCGTCCTCGCCGCATGCGTCGGCACCACGCTCCAGGCGCAGGAGGCGGTGCGCGACGACGGCACGACCATCACCTGGGAGGGCGCGATCGCCAGCGGGCGGCTGGTGCGCACCGACAACGTGAACGGCGAGGTGCGGATCGTGGCCGGCCTGCACGACCGCGTCGTCCTCAAGGGGACGCGGATCGTGCGGCGTGGCGATGGGACGCTGGTGCGTGCCGAGGTCGTGCGCCGGAGCGATGGTGGCGTGACCGTCTGCGTCCTCTGGC
Organism: Gemmatimonadaceae bacterium; assembly: GCA_025453855.1. Classification (GTDB taxonomy): domain Bacteria; phylum Gemmatimonadota; class Gemmatimonadetes; order Gemmatimonadales; family Gemmatimonadaceae; genus JALOPO01. Next base: position 203 of record JALOPO010000062.1, on the reverse strand, counting down.
CCGGCCAGCGCTGCGACGAGCACGGGACGCGCGGCTCGAGCCGCGAGCGCTCGTGGCGCGACCTGCAGGTGACGATGAACCTCGTGCTCGAGGTCCCCGCCGGCGCACCGATCCATGCCGAGACGGTGAACGGGCGCGTGGTGGTCACGCAGGCCACCGCGTCGGTGAAGGCGGAGAGCGTGAACGGCGACGTCGAGATCGAC
>JALOPO010000517.1 GCA_025453855.1 Gemmatimonadaceae bacterium | reverse complement strand
ACCACCGTCCCAGAGGTTGCCGGCGAAGGAGAACGGCGCGGGATCGAAGTCGGTCGTCTGCGCGCCGCTTCCCGCATCGGGGCCGCGGGCGAAGATGTTGGCGACGATGCGGATGTTCGCGTAGTCGGGATCGCGCCCGATGAAGAGCGTCTGGAAGGTGCCGCCCACGAAGGTGTTGTGCGCGATGAGCGCGCCGCGCAGCCCGCCGCGCGCGCCGTAGTCGGCGATGAAGAGCGCGCTGTTGCCGCCGACCACGATGTTGTTCGTGATCGTCACGTCGGCGAGGCGGAACGGGGCGGGGAGATCGAGCTCGTTGCCGAGCTGGATCCCGGCGGCGAAGAAGGCGGGCGTGGCGGTGCGGTTGAGGAAGGCCGAGTCGCGCGTGACGACGAGCAGGTTGCGCTCGAGCCGCACCTGCGACGAGTTGTCGACGTAGAGCTGCACGTTGAAGGCGTCGCGCACGTGATTGTCGCGCACCGTGCACCCCACCGCCTGCCAGCAGCCGATCCCCTCGCCCCAGACGCGCTCGACGCGGTTGCCCTCGACGAGCATCGTGTCGCCGTTGGCGGTGATCCCCTGCCCCCAGACCACGCTCCCGTCGCGCGCGTCGCGGTTGGCGAGCACGGCGTGCCAGACGCGATTGTCGCGCACCTCGTTCTGCCGTGCCCGCACGCCGTCGCGGGGGTAGAAGGCGATCCCGGTCTGGCCGATGTCGTGCACCCAGTTGTCGATCAGGCGCACGTGATGCGCCCCCCAGCCGAAGAAGCCCTGTCGCGGCGCGTTGCGGCACTCGAAGCCGATCACGTCCACCCAGCCGCCGGCGATCACCATGCAGCCGTTGTTCTGGTCCGGGTCGGCCTGCGACATGTCGAGCACGGGGCGCTCCCCGGGCCAGGCGCGCACCACGAGGCGCGCCGTCTCGGTGCCGCCGCCGTCGGGCGGGATCCAGAAGTTGCGGCGGCGGAAGTAGGTGCCGCTGCGCACGTAGATCGTGTCGCCGGGGCGCGCGCGTTCGTACGCGATCTCGAGCGTCGCGAGCGGTGCGTCGGCGGTCCCCGGGTTGCCGTCGCTGCCGTCGGTGGCGACGACGATGGCACGCGGCGCGCTGGCTGCCCGCGCGAGGTCCGGCTCGAGTGCCGGTGCGGCGCGATCGGTGCAGGCGGTGACAACGAGCAGGAGCGCGAGCGACGTGCGTCGACCGGTGCCGTGCATGGGCCCTCCGCGATGGCGTGGTGTCGATGCGAGCCCGTTCAATCGGCTCGCGCGCGCACCGCGGCAAGGCGATGACGCACGACACGGGCGGGCGACGACTGGCCGGCCGGTGAAGCGGCGCGTCAGCCGCCGAACAGGTCGCGTTGCACCGGCGCGGTCCGCGCATCACCGGACGCGTCGCGCCAGACGCCATCGCGGTCCCAGCGACCACGGGCGAAGGCGCGTGCCGGCGCACCGATCAGGCGACCGAGCGCGACATCGGCATCGAGGTAGCCGCCACCGAGTTCGCTGCGCACGACGATCGCGGTCGGGCAGTCGGGATTGCTGCACGGATAGATCGACGTCGCCACGCGCAGCCCCTCCGTCTCGCTGGCGGTCGCCTCGAGTTCCAGCGCCAGTGCCTCCGGCGTCGCCTCCTCGGGCGCCGCGCCGTCGCCACCGCGGACCCGTGCCGCCTGCACACGCCAGCCGCGCCGCCGCGCGTCGGGGGCACCGAGTCGCGGCCGCGACCAGCAGCGCGGACAGCAGGGGTGGGCGCGGTCGCCGGGGGTGAAGGCGGCCGGGCGTCGCGCGGGGGTCGGCATGCGCGGGAATCTCGCAGGCGTGGAAGAGGTCGGCGGTCGGCGATACCCCGGGCATTCCGCGACGCGCGTCGGCGTGCCTGAGCGCCCTCGTGCCGCGTGTCCCGCGACGGTCGTCGGTCCCCGCTCCCCCGGGGAACGGCGGCCGTTCGCGCATCCGGCGCCCGCGCCCGGTGACGCCGCCTGCCGTGGCCCGCATCGTGCAATGGTCCAGCCCGGCTCCAACCGACGAGGCTCCCGCGATGCCGCTGGCCCCCCGCCTGTCCCGCCGACTGATCCCCGCGCTCGGCACGCTCCTGCTGGTCGCCTGCGCCGGCGACGGCACGCGCACGGCCGCCGACGACCCGGCCTCGCCCGCCCCGGATCCAGCCGCGCCGGGCCTCGGCATCATCAAGGCGCCGAACGGCGACGTCCGCGCCGCACCCCCGGCGGGGACCACGCTCCCGCCCGGCAGCGCGTCGCTGAGCCGCGCCTACACGCTCGTCCTCGACCGCCACTACGCGGCCACTCCGCCCCGCGCGGGCGAGTGCGACCGGAGCGTGCACGCGCGCTGGTGGACGTACGGGCAGGACGGGAAGGTCTATCCCACGTGGCACCCCCCCACCGACCCCGTGAGCGGGTGCAGCTTCGGCCACGAGCACGGGCGTGACCCGGCGGGGAGCGTCTTCAGGGACATCCCGCTCCCCTTCGGCATCGCGAGCGAGGCGCTGGCGGTGCTCGATCCCGCCAACCCGCGC
>JALOPO010000061.1 GCA_025453855.1 Gemmatimonadaceae bacterium | reverse complement strand
CCGGACGTCACCGTCCGCGGCAAGGGCGTCATGGAGAAGTGCACCTTCTGCGTGCAGCGCATCCGCGAGGCGGAGACGCGCGCGGATCTCGAGCATCGCCCGCTGCAGGCGGACGAGTTCACGACCGCCTGCGCGCAGGCCTGCCCGAGCCGCGCGATCACCTTCGGTGACGCGGCCGACCCGAGCTGGACGGTGGCCAAGCTGGCGACCGACGAGCGGGCGTACCACGTGTTCGAGGTGCTGAACACGTACACCGCCGTCGTCTACCTCAAGAAGATCACCCACCCGGCCGACCTCGCGCCGGCCACGGCCTGAGGACGCGCACCACGATGGCTACGATCGCGCAGCCGGCGCCGACGCGGCGTCCGAACATCACCGAGCCCGGGATCCAGCTCCCGGCGGTGACCAGCTTCGAGCAGGTCGACAACGAGATCCTCGCCACGCTCAAGCCGAGCCCGAAGTGGTTCATCGGGCTCGGACTGGCGGTGGCGGCGATGCTCACCGGGGCGATGACCTGGGTCTTCCAGATCTACTGGGGGCTGGGCAACGCCGGGTACGCGCCGCCGGTCATGTGGGGCGTGTACATCATCACCTTCGTGTTCTGGGTCGGCATCGGCCACGCCGGGACGCTCATCTCGGCGGTGCTCTTCCTCTTCCGCGCCGGCTACCGCACCACGATCTACCGCGCCTCCGAGGCGATGACGGTCTTCGCGGTGCTCACGGCGGGGCTCTTCCCGATCATCCACATCGGGCGGCCGTGGAAGTTCTTCTGGCTCATCCCGTACCCGAACTGGCGCCTCCTCTGGCCGCAGTTCAAGAGCCCGCTGCTGTGGGACGTGTTCGCGATCTCGACCTACCTGACGATCTCGACGACGTTCCTCTACGTCGGGCTCATCCCCGACATCGCGGTGCTCCGCGACCGGGAGACGAACCCGATCCGCAAGCGGATCTTCGCGGTGCTCTCGCTCGGCTGGCGCAACACCGATCGCGAGTGGCGGCACTTCGCCCGCATGTACCTCTTCCTGGCGGCCTTCGCCACGCCGCTCGTCTTCTCGGTGCACTCGGTCGTGTCGTTCGACTTCGCCATGTCGATCGTCCCCGGCTGGCACACGACGATCTTCCCGCCCTACTTCGTGGGCGGCGCGATCTTCTCCGGCTTCGCGATGGTCTGGACGCTGATCATCCCGATCCGGAAGTGGTGGGGGCTCGAGCACTACATCACGCTCAACCACCTGGACGCGACCGCCAAGGTGGTGCTCTTCACGAGCATCATGGTCGGCTGCGGCTACCTGTCGGAGTTCTTCATCGCCTGGTACGGCGGCGTGGCGCCCGAGCAGGAGTACTTCTGGAACCGCGTCTTCGGGCAGTGGTGGTGGAGCGCCTGGATCCTGCTCCTCTGCAACATGGTCTTCCCGCTCTCGCTCTTCAGCCAGAAGCTCCGCCGCAACACGTACTGGCTCTGGACGCTGGGCGCGATCATCAACATCGGCATGTGGTACGAGCGCTGGGTGATCGTCGTCCCGTCGCTGAGCCACGAGTACGAGCCGTGGCAGTGGACCGACTACGTCCCGACCTGGGTCGACATGGGCTTCCTGCTCGGGTCGTTCGGCTGGTTCTTCATGTGGTTCCTCCTCTTCATCCGCCAGATGCCGGTGGTCGCGCTGGCCGAGGTGAAGGAGATCATCCCGCCGAAGATGCTGCGTGAAGGGCATGGCCACGGGGGGCATCACTGATGCAGGGCGTCGTCGGAGTCTTCCACCACATGGACGCGGTGATCGACGCGGCCAAGGCGCTCAAGGCGAAGCGGGTCGGCGACCTGACCGTCTACTCGCCCACGATCCACCACGAGATCGAGGACGCGCTCGACGAGCCCATCTCGGCCGTCCGCCGCTTCACGCTCATCGGCGGGCTGCTCGGCTGGACGTTCGGCTACTGGGCGGCGATCTGGGCCAGCGACTACTGGCCGCTGCAGGTCGGCGGCAAGGCGATCGCGAGCTGGGTCCCGTACACGATCATCGGCTTCGAGATGTTCGTGATGGTCGGCTGCCTGAGCACCGTCTTCGGCATGATGATCCTGTCGCGCATCCCGCGGCTGGTCCTCAACTTCGGCTACGACACCCGCTTCACCCACGGCCACTACGGCATCTGGGTCGAGGCCGCGCCCGACCGGTTCGGGGAGATCGAGAGCATGATGAAGCAGCACGGGGCGGTGGAGGTGCGCGGTGAGCGCTGACCTCCGCATCGGTCGCCGCGCACTGGTCGCCCTCGCGCCGCTGGCGCTCGGCGCCTGCTCGTGGTTCACCGACTTCCGCGACCAGCCCGCGATCCAGCCGTGGGAGACGACGGCCGACACGATCGCGCCGCGCGGCCAGCCGCAGAACTCGGTCCCGGTGACCGGGCGCCTGACGCCCGGCTACACGATCAGCTACACGGCGCTGCCGGCCGTCATCGACAGCTTCAGCGGCTTCGCCAATCCGAACCCGGTGAGCGACTCGTCGCTCGCCAACGGGCGGCGCCACTACCAGGTGAACTGCGCCGTCTGTCATGGCGATGCGGGCATGGGCAACGGGCCGGCCACCAAGTACGGCGTCCCGGGCATCAGCATCATCTACGACGGCACCAAGGCCCGCACCGACGGCTACATCTACGGCATGCTGCGCAACGGCCGCGGCGTGATGCCGAGCTACAACCGCATCGAGGAGCCCGATCGCTGGGACGTGGTGAACTACGTGCGCGCGCTGCAGGGGCGCATCGACACCACGCGCTTCGCCGTGAAGAAGGGGCCGATCGGCTATCCCGGCCAGGGCGGCTGGACGGTGCCCACGTACTCCCTCACCGCGCCCACGCGTCCGGCACCGTACCGCGGCGCCGCGCCGGTCGCGCAGCCCACGCCCGAGCGCGCGGCCGAGACCACCACGCGCAGCGGTGACGTCGTGCCGCCGGGGAAGACCAAGTGAGCATCCACAATCCGACGTATCCGCCACGCGACCAGCTGATCGCCGCCAGCGCCAAGCCGATCAGCCCGAAGGTCCGGTCGATCGGCTACGGCCTCCTCGCCGTCGGCGCCCTCGCCTTCGTGGGCGGGCTGTTCGTCTCGCCGGAGCGCGCCTGGCGCGCCTGGCACTTCAACTGGATGTGGCTCTCGCTCATCGCCAGCGGCGCCGTGATGTGGACGGGGCTCTACCGCATCGTCACCGCGCGCTGGAGCCGCTCCATCGCCCGCTTCCAGGAGGGCTTCGCCGCCTTCCTCCCGATCTCGTTCCTCATGCTCGCCCTGAGCATGACGGTCGGCGGCAAGTACATCTTCCCGTACATCGCCGACCCGAACGGGCTCCCGAACGTCGAGAAGGTCATCTACTACGGCCGCACCTTCTGGACGCTCCGCAACCTCGGGCTCCTCGCCCTCCTCTACTGGCTGCAGCTCTGGTTCGTGCGCAACTCGCTCCGCCTCGACCTCGGCCTCATGCCCGAGTGGACGGGGGCGAAGTGGGCGCAGGGGCTCATCGCCGGGTGGCGCAAGAACTTCGGCGAGGAGCGGCGCGAGATCCACAGCCAGCACTCGCTGCAGGGGAAGATCGCGGTCGCGATGGCGATCGTCTTCGGCTTCGGCTGGATGTTCCTCGCCTACGACCTGGCGATGGGGCTCGACGTCTACTTCTTCAGCACGCTCTACGGCTGGTGGAGCTTCATGATGGGCATGCTCGGCGCCCTCATGTCGACCTTCCTCATCATGCTGATGTGGAAGCGTCACTTCGCCAACGCGGTGATCGACGAGATCTGCGGCGCGCTGCAGCAGCACGACCTGGGGAAGATGGCGTTCGCCTGGACCGGCTTCTGGGGCTACTCGACCTTCGCGCAGCTCCTGATCATCTGGTACGGCAACATCGGCGAGGAGACGCACTACTTCCGCCTGCGCCTCATCGATCCGTGGCTCCCGCTGACCTTCAGCGTCCTCTGGCTCGTCTTCCTCGCGCCCTTCCCGGGGCTCGTGTCCAAGGCCGCCAAGATGTACACGCCGACGTTCGTCCTCTTCGCGTGCATCTCGCTCCTCGGCACCTGGCTCACGCGCTACATCGAGGTCTACCCGAGCGTCTACGGGATCCCCGACTCGATCCCGTTCGGCTGGCAGGAGCTCGGCGGCCTGGCGCTCGTCCTCGGCCTCTTCATCACGTCGTACACGGCCTTCTTCGACGCCTTCCCGCGCCTGCGCGTGGTCTGGATGTCGTCGCGGTACCGGGACGAGGTGCAGATCCCGGTCGACGCCCGCACCATGGAGCCGTTGCCGGCCCACGAGTGATCGCCGCCCTGCGCCGATGCGCAGCGGCATGAGCGGGGCGGTTCCGTGCTGACGGAGCCGCCCCGCGTCGCATGCGGGCCATCCGTTTCCGTGCGACCCGCGGTCGGCGAGCGGCCGCTGGCACGAAGCATGCTCGACCGTACTCCAGGTGATGCAACGGCGGCGACTTGGCAGCCGGCGTGCATCGGCAGCACAATCCCACGGCAGCTCGAGGCCGCTGCCTCGTGCGCCGTCTCCCCACGGAGAAAGCCGCCATGCCGTCCCGAGTCACGCCGGACGTGCGCCGCCGACTGGTGCACGCCGCCGCCACCACGTCCCTCGCCCTCGCCGCGGGCTGCGGCGGCGACGCGACCGGGACGCGCCAGCCACCCGTGCCGCCGCCACCTGCCGGGACGCCCCGCATCGGTGGTGACCCCGGGACGCTCACCTTCCGTACGCAGGCCGGCACGACCCCGACGACGAGCTCCACGCAGGTCGCGCTGATCAATGCCGGCACGGGCGCGCTCACCGGCCTCTCGCTCGGGCCCACCGTGTACGGGAGCGGGGCCGCGGGCTGGCTCACCGCCTCGCTCGCGGGCACGGCGGCGCCGACGTCGGTGACGGTGGTCGCCGACTGGGCGGGACTCGCCGCCGGCACGTACACGGCGACGATCCCGGTGCGCTCGAGCGTCGCCGGCGTCGCCGTGCTCGACGTCCCGGTCACGCTCACCGTCACCGCGCCGCCGGTGATCGCGCTCCGCCCCGATCGCGTCGCCTTCGAGGGCGTCGTGAATGGCACCAACCCGCCGACGCAGCGCGTGGTCGTCGAGAATGCGGGGGGCGGCACGCTCGCCGACCTCGCGGTCGGGACGGTGACCTACGGCGACGGGCAACCCCGCGGCTGGCTCCTCCCGCGCCTCGGGTCGACGATCGCCCCGGCATCGCTCGCCCTCGATGCCGAGATCTCGTCGCTCGCGCCGGGGACCTACACGGCATCGGTGCCGCTGCGGTCGTCGGGTTCGTCGGCGGCGAATGTCGGCACGCCGGTGTCGGTCTCGCTGACGATCGACGTCCCGCCGTCGGCGCTCGTCGCGCGCCCCTCGAACGTGGTCACCTTCGCCGCGCCGCAGGGCGCCTCGGGCGCCGATCCGCAGCTCGTGCGGCTCGCGCAGGGGAACGGGAGCACCGTGCAACTCGCCGGCCTGTCGGCGGGGCCCATCCGCTACGGTGCCGGCGCGAGCGGCTGGCTCGCGCGCACGACGTTCGGCACCATCACCCCCGACTCGCTGCGCCTGGCGGTGCAGGGGATCGCGACGCTCGCGGCCGGGAACTACAGCGCGAGCTTCGATGTCACGAGCACGAGCGCCGGCGTGGCGCCGCTCCCGGTGACGGTGAACCTCGTGATCGGCAGCGGTATCCCGCCGCGCATCGTCGCCACCACGCCCAACGGGCGCGACACGGTGACGATCCAGATGGCACGCGGCGGCGCACTCCCGCCCGTGGTCGACGTGCAGGTCACCAACGGCGGCACGCTCCCGCTCACGGGGCTCGGCTTCACCATCCGCGACGGAGCCAACTGGCTCGCCCCGGTGCTGCAGCCGAGCGGGAACGGCGCCACGCTCTCGATCATCCTCAACGTGAATGCGCAGCTGCTCGAGGCAGGCAGCTACACGACGACGATCCTCATCGAGTCGTCGGCACCCGGCGTCACCAACTCGCCGCTGCGCCTCCCCGTCGTGCTGCGCGTGAACTGACGCGCACCGGCACGCTCGTGGCCTCGCCGCCGGTGCGCACCCTTTTCGTCGCGCGCGACCTGACCACGGCGCGCGACCAGCTCGACGCGCGTGCGCTGGCGGGCGAGGACATGCTCGGCTGGGAGCCGGCGACGCTGCGCACGATCGCGGCCGCGCTCGCCGCCGCACCGCTCGCCGACGAACGGCGCGACGCGTGCGACGACATCGCGCTCGTCGAGTGCACGGGCGCCGCGCTCGACGGCGCGATCGCCGCGCGTGCCATCGCACCGTCATGGCGGGCACACGCCGCGCGACTCGGCTTCCGCGATGCCCTGCACGGTGCGCTCATGGAGCTGCGCGGCGCCGGCGTCGGCGTCGCGATGCTGCACGAGCTCCCCGAGCACGCCATCGCCGCGCTCCTCGCCGCCACGCTCGCGCGCTACGAGGCGACGCTCGCCGAGCGAGGGCTCGCCGATCCCGCGCATGTCACCGCCACCGCGCTCGCCGCCTTCGACGACGAAGCCCCGTTCGCGCTCGGTGACGCACGCATCGTGGTGCAGGGCGGGCTGCGCGCCGACGGCCTGGCCGGCGCACTGCTCGATCGACTGCTCGCCTTCGGCGCCGCGCGTGAGCCGCACGACACGGGCGGCGACGCGCCGCACGATGCCACGCGTGGTCGCGACTGGACGTTGCGCTGCGCCGCGACCCCCGACGACGAGGTGCGCGCCGTGCTGCGCGACGCCCTCGCGCGCGGCCTGCGCTGGGATGCGATCGAGCTCGCGGTGAGCGACGTCGGCACGTGGAGCGTCGCCGCGCACGCCGTCTGCACCACGCTCGGCGTCCCGCTCACGATCGCTCCCGGCCTGCCGCTGCGCCGCGCGCGCATCGGCCGCGCCTTCGCCCGCTGGCTCGGCTTCGTGCGCGAGGGACTCGAGGCGCGCGCGCTCTGGACGGCGCTGCTCGAGGGCGACGCGTGTCTCGATCCGGCCACGCACGCCGTCACGCCGGTGCAGCTCGCGCACGACCTGCGCGACCTGGGGGTGGGGTGGGGGCGCGAGCGGTGGGATGCGGCGCGGGCCCGCCTCGCCGACGGGAGCTGGCGTGACGCGTGCCTCGCGCCGCGCGACGACGGCCAGCCGGCGATGACGGCCGAGGAGGGCACGGCGCGTGCCGATGCACTCGCGCACTTCCTGCACGCCGTGCTCGATCGCATGCCGATGCTGCCGCGGCGTGGCGCACTCGACGACGTCCCGACGAGCGCGGCAGCCTTCGCCACCGCGGCGCTCGACTGGCTCGCGCTGGTCGCGCACGCCACGCCGGGCGACGAGGGGCCGGTGCTCGAGCGCGTGCGCGCGCGGCTGCAACGCATCGCCGAGCGTGATCACGACCTGCGCCCCGGCGCGCTCGCGCTGGCGGTGGTCGAGCAGGCGCTCGACGACGTGCGCTGGTGGCCGGTCTGGCGCGCGCAGGGCGAGATCGTCGTGCCACCGTCGCGACGCGCGGAGCCCGGCGCGCTGCACCTCGTCGAGCTGCGCGATGCCGGCACGAGCGGGCGCCCGCACGTGCGGCTCCTCGGCCTCGATGCCCGGCGCTGCGGGGGCGGCGCGAAGCGCGAGCCACTGCTCGGCGAGTCGTTGCGCGAGGCGATCAACGCCGTCGCCGGTGCGACGCTCCTCCCGCTCGCCGAGGCGCGGCTGCGCGAGCGCCGCGCGCGGATCGACTGGGCGCTGGCGCGACTCGGTGGTCGCGACGTGGCGCTCTCGTGGTGCGCTCCCGACGGGGACGCGGCGGCCGATGCCTGCGTCCTCGACGCGCTCCGCGCACGCGACGGCATGCGGGACGCCGCGATGCGTGGCTGCACGCGATGCACGGCGACGCCACGTGGCGCGAGCTGCGGCCGGCGCTGCACGCCGCGTTCCCGGTGCTCGCCCGCGCGGCGCGCCATGCGGCGGCGCTCGTCGCCGCGCCCGGCAGCGAGAGCGACGACGATCTCGCCGCGCTCGGCCTGATCGCCGACTTCGGCGCCGATGGCCACGCCCCGTTCGCCGGTCGCGGCATCTCGCCCAGCGAACTCGAGGCACTGGGCAGCTGCCCGAGCCGCTGGTTCTACCGGCACGTGCTCCGCACGCGACCGCCCGATGACGTGGCGCACGATCCGTTCGCCTGGCTCGACGGCGCCCGGCAGGGGGCGGTGCTGCACACCGTCTTCGAGCGCTTCGGGCGTGAGGTGATCGCCGGCACGCGATCCGTGCACGACGTCGATGCGGCGACGGTGCTCGATGCCATGCTCGACGAGACGCTCGCGCACGAGGCGCGCATCCGCCCGCCGCCGTCGGAGTGGCTGCGCGACGAGCAGCGTGCCGCCCTCACGGCCACG
>JALOPO010000516.1 GCA_025453855.1 Gemmatimonadaceae bacterium | reverse complement strand
CGCCGCCGACGATGCTCCCGTATGCCGGGCGCGCGCCACCCTGCCGCAGGAACTCGCCCTCGAGCGCGGCCTGCAGCTCGTACTCGCGCGTCGGCGCCGGCACGTGCATCGCCGCCAGGTGGCCGGCGGCGCTGATCTCGGCCGCCCGCTTCACGAGTGCGAGCTCGGCGTCGCTCTTGCGCGCCCGCAGCGCGTAGACCGCGGGATGCGCATCGCGGACCGTCAGCGCAGGGAGCCGCGCACCGAGGGCGCGCACGTAGAGCTGCCCGCGCGTGAGCGAGTCCTGCACCGCGAAGTCGCTGCTCGTGAAGTCGGCGAGCGTCCACAGCACCGACGCCGTGCGCGCGAGCGAGTCCACCGTCGCGTCCAGTCGCGCCATCGGCTGCGCCACCAGGCCGAGCGTGCGCGCGATCGTCGCCGAGTCGGGGCGCGCGCCGTTGTAGAAGGCCTGTCGCGCGCCGATCGGCGTCGTGTAGAGCGTCGTCCGCACGGCGCGTCCGTTGGCGACGACCATCACCAGCGTCGCATCCGGATCGCGGTAGTCGGTGAGCCAGCGGAAGGCCGGGAGCTGGAAGAACGGCCCGAAGTCGGCCACCGGTGCGCGCCCGCCGAAGGCGAGCAGGACGCCGTCGCCGAGGCGCGCGGCGAGCGAGTCGCGATGCGCGGCGTACTCGCTCGCGGGGAGCTGTGCGGCGACGGGGACCGCGGGGGCGACGCTCGCCACCGCTGCGAGCGCGAGCGTGCGTGCCCGCCGCATGCGTGGCGCGCCGCCGACGGCTGCGCGAGGGGCGGGGAGGAGGACGTGGCTCATGCCGGGAAGGTAGCGCCGGGCGCGTCGCGGCCCTGAACACCCGTCACCCGCACCCCGCCGTTCAGGCGGCGCCGCCCACCGTTCGCGTCATCGCGTCCGCTCGTGCGCAACTCGCGGCAAGCGCCTGCGTACGCTCGCGCGACCACCCGGCCATGCGCGTCGCGCGCGTCGCCGTCATGTCCGGCCGACCCCACCGTCACGCCACGTCGCCAGCTCGTGCCCACGCTCCTCGTCCGACCCGTCACCATCGCGCGCCGACTCGCGCGCGGCGCCCTCGCCCTCCCCGCACTCCTCGTCGCCTGCGCACCGCCCGTCGACATCGCACGCGTCCCGTCGCCTGCGAGCGTGCGCGGCGTCGACACGCGCATCGCCGCGCATCTCGGTCGCCCCGCCCTCATGGTCATGCTCGACGACGCCGAGCAGGCGGCACAGCGCGCCGGCGCCGGCGGGAATCGCGCCACCTGGGTCGCGCTCGGCGACGACTTCGCCGACGGCGTGCTCGAGGCGGATGTGGCGGCCACGCTCACCGGCCGCGGCGGCCCCGACTCGCGCGGCTTCGTCGGCCTCGCCTGGCACATCGCCGACGATCGCGATGCCTTCGAGGCCGTCTACCTGCGGATGACGAACGGCACGCGCAACGTCCCGCCGCCACCGTCGCCGCGCGACACGCGCGCGGTACAGTACATCGCGCATCCCGCCTTCCACTTCGGCGTCTCGCGCGAACGCGCGCCCGGACGGTACGAGCAGGCGGCGCCGGTGGCGCTCGGCAGCTGGCACCGACTGCGCGTCGACGTCGCGGGGGCACGCGTGATCGCGCACGTGGACGGCGTGCGCGTGCTCGAGATCGACGACGCGCGCCGCACCGCGCCACGCGGGCGCTGGGGAATCTGGGTCGGCGACGGCACGGCGGCCTACGTCGCGAACGTGCGCGTCACGCGACGCCGCTGAGCGGACCGGCGCGAGCGGTCACTCCTGCCACGGTTCGGTGACCGTCCCGTTCCACGGCAGGTGCAGCCACCCCTGCGACGCATCCTGGAGCGCCCCCTGCACCTCCATGAGGGTGTTGATCTCGTCGAGCGCCGCGTCGAGATCCTCGATCTCGATCTCGAAGCGCGCGTCGCAGTGGCGCAGCTCGGCCGTCCCCGACGCGGCGGCCACGCCCTGCGCCTCGGCGATCACGTGCGGCCCGACTCCTCGAGCGCATGCTCGGCCGTCTCGAGGTCGCAGGCGGCGCTGCGGAAGTAGACGAAGGCGGTCTCGCGCACGGGGACGCTCGGGTGGGGGACGGTGTCGACTCGGGGCATCATGGCGGGGTGCGGCGGGGCGGGCAATGGCCACGCGCTCGACCACGCCGCGACGACCGCGTCGCCAGACGGCCCCGGGGCGGCGACGCTACCGCACCACGATCGTCGTGTCGAGCCGCACCCGCGTCGGTGGCGAGAGCGACGGCTGCGTCTCGCGCACGAGCAGCCGACGTGTCCCCGGTACCACCTCACGGAGCTCTGCCGTCCACCGGAACGAGCCGATCGCGGTGAGGCAGATCTCCCCCTGCGTCTGCGCGCGCACGTCGAGCACGAGATCGCGCTCGCGCTCCCCCGCCGTGGCCGTCACGCCGGCGTTGATGCAGGGCGTCGCCGTATGGCCGCGCACCGTCACCGTGCGCCCATCGACCGTCACCTGCAGCGGGATGGAATCGGCGCCGCGGGCCTCGCTCGACTGGAACGAGAGCGGCACCGGCGTGCCGACGCTCGGCGCCGCGGCATCGGAGCAGGCGACCGTGGCGGCGCCGAGCATCAGGAGACATGCGAGACGACGGGCGTGCGCGCCGGTCGCGGATGGAGCGGAGGAGGGCATGGCGAGTGAC
>JALOPO010000060.1 GCA_025453855.1 Gemmatimonadaceae bacterium | reverse complement strand
GTGACGACGAGCGTCGGCTCGCGGTAGGTGCCGGCCGCGAGGACGATCGTGTCGCCGGCGGCGGCGCGGGCGAGCGCGTGCGCGATCGGGGCGCCGGCGCCCGGCCGCACGTCGATGCGCGCGGCCTGCGCGTGCACCGGCGACGCCGCGAGGCAGATCGCGGCGGCGAGGGCGAGCGGGCGGCGGACGGCGCGCGGCATGGCGGTGGGCCGGGGCGGATCAGGAGGGTGCGTGTGCGAGCGGTGCGTGTGCGGTCAGTGCGCGTGCGGTGAGTGCGCGTGCGCGCCGCCGTGCGCGTGGCCGGCGGCGTGTGCGTCGCCGACCGCATCGCCGCCGGCCACGCGACCGCGCGCCTCGGCCACGAGCGTCGCCCAGTCGCGCACCGTGCCGCCGTAGGTGCGCGCGGCGATGGCGCGATCGACGTGCGGCGCGAGCGCGAGGAGCGACCGTCCCATGGGCGAGTGCACGGCGGCGCCGCTCACGTAGAGCGCCGAGTCGGCGGGCAGCCATGTGCCGGGGTGCTCGAAGTCGGCGACGAAGTAGCGCGTGGTGCCGCTGTCGCCGGCCGCGGCGGCGTAGCCGGCCAGGCACTCCACCGCGTCGAAGGTGGTGATCTTGCCAGTGCGCGCGATCGCCTGCGCGCCGAAGCGCACGTCGCTGATCGTCATGCGGCAGTAGCCGCATTCGTCGGTGCCGGCGACGAGCGCGCGGGGGCCGGCGGGCGCACAGCCGGCCACGAGGACCGAGAGGAGCGCCGCAATGGCGGCGGCGAGTGCGTGGCGGGCGAAGACGCCGGTGAGGAAGGCGCGGAGCGTCATGCGGCGTTCACGCCGGTGTGCGGCGTGCCGAGTGGACGGCGGGCGCCGCGCGCGAGTGCGTCGGCAGCGATGCCGGCATCGTCGGGGCGGCAGAGCGCGAGCGGCGCGCGCCGCCCGAGCAGGAGGCAGACGAGCACGAGCCCGTACGTGGTGCCGGCGCCGATCAGGAGCCAGCCGCCGACGTCGGGATACGAGTGCGCGGTGAAGTTGAGGAGCTGCTTCGACCCGAAGAGCGGCGGCTGGTAGGCCATGCCCGGGATCTTGATCGCCGCGTGCTCGAGGTCGAGGTCGTGGCCGTAGTCGTACTCCCAGCGCCAGAAGTCGTACATGCCGGCGGCGAAGGTGGCGAGGACGAGCGGCGCCCAGACGAGGTAGAGGCGGCGCCGGCCGGCGGCGGCGACGGCGAGCCCGGTGACGACGATCGCGCCGGCGATCCAGGGCATGAAGCGCAGCTCCGGGATCGCGTCGGGCTCGATCTTCTTCATCCCGATGTAGTGATTGAGCCCGTTGATGTTCTGCAGGTCGTGCTCGTTCACGCCGCCCACGGTGTTCACGTGGATCAGCATGCCGATCCCCTCGGGGTACTGCGGCGCCTCGAGCGTCACGCGCCAGAGCGGGAAGGCGAAGACGCCCAGCACGGCGATCGACGCGATCGCGACGAGCAGGCGGGCAAGGCGGGACATCAGGGTCACTCGGTGTGGAGGGTCGCCCGTGGCCGGGGGGCGCGATGGTGCGCCACCCGGCCCGGTCGGTGGTGCCGGCCTACTTCTTCGCGGCCGCCTTGGCCGTGACGGCGGCGACGGTCTCGTTCACGTTCTGTCCCACGCGCCCCGAGTTGGCGACGAGGGCGACGCCCGACCCGGCCGGCGAGACGCGGACGTACCCCTGCATCTCCTGGTGCAGCGCCGAGCAGAAGTCGGTGCAGTAGAACGGGTGCACGCCGATGCGCTTCGGGACCCAGCGGAGGGTGCGCGTCTCGCCCGGCATGATGAGGAGCTCGGACATGTTCGCGCCGATCACGCTGAAGCCGTGCGGGATGTCCCAGTCCTGCTCGATGTTCGTGACGTGGAAGTAGACGGTGTCGCCGAGCTCCACGCCCTCGATGTTGTCGGGCGAGAAGTGGCTGCGCAGCGACGCCATGCGGACGTGCACCGCCTTGCCCGTGCGGCTGATGCCGGTCTCGCGCTCCGAGCGGGCGAGCTGCGGGTGCCGGTTCTCCTTGAGCGAGTAGAACTTCTTCTGCTTGTCGCGGATCACGTCGGCGGCGATGGCGTTCGCGTAGTGCGGCTCGCCGATCGTCGGGAAGTCGAGGAGGAGCTTCATCTTGTCGCCCTCGATGTTGTACAGCTGCGCCGACTGCGTGAGCTCGGGGCCCGTGGGGAGGTAGCGGTCCTTGGTGATCTTGTTCATCGCCAGGACGTACTTGCCCGCCGGCTTGCGCGTCGCGCCGCCCGGGATCATGAGGTGCCCCACCGAGTAGTAGGTCGGCACGCGATCGACCACCTCCCAGGTGCCGAGCTTCCACTTCACGACCTCGGACGAGAGGAAGAACGACGTGTACGCGTAGCCCTTGCCGTCGAACTCCGTGTGCAGGGGGCCGAGGCCCGCGTTCTTCACCTCGCCGGCGACGACGCTCTCGTACTTGAGCACCGGGATGCCCTCGAGGTCGCCCGCGAAGTCCTTCTTCTCGATCGCGGCCAGCATCTTCTTCGCGCTGTGCACCGGGATCACGGTGGCCAGCTTGCCGCCGCCGACGATGAACTCGCCGGTCGGGTCGACGTCGGCGCCGTGCGGCGACTTGGGCGTCGGGAGGTAGTACATGACGCCCGGGCAGGCCGAGGGCTCGAGCGTGAGGACGCTGGTGATCTTCTCCACGCGCGCCGAGTGCGTGAAGTCGTCCATCACGTTGTGCAGGTACTCCGTCGGCATCGTCCGGCCCTTGCCCGCCGCGACGCACTGCTCCGCCTTCTTCCAGTTGATCGCGGCGATGAAGTCCTTGTCGTTCTTCGACGCGTTCACCTCGAGCAGCGTGTTGGCCTGCTCCGAGTTGTACGACGTGAAGAACATCCACCCGTCGCTCGGCCCCTTGCCCGCCCGCGCCAGGTCGTAGTTGAAGCCGGGGACGATGAGCTGGAAGGCGATGCGCATCTTCCCGGGCTCGTTGGCCGTGATGAAGCTGATCGAGCCCTTGAAGCCCTTCTTGTAGTCCGCGATCGACATGTCGCGGTTGGGGATCGGCACGCTGAAGCGCGTCGAGGCCACCGCGTACTCGGTGCCGGGCGTGATGAACGGCGAGGCGTGGTTGCCGGCCGCGTTCGGGATCTCGATGATCTCGCTCGTGTTGAACGTCGTCAGGTCGACGCGCGCCACGCGCGGGGTGTTGTTGGCGTTCACGAAGAGCCAGCGGCCGTCGTCGACGCCGTCGGTCTGCGAGAGTGCGGTGTGGTGGAGGTCATCCCACGGCACGAAGCCGTAGGAGGTCTCGAGCATGCCCTTCGTCTCCTCGGTGTAGCCCCACCCGTTCTCCGCGTGCTGGCTGAAGACGGGGATGAGCCGGAGGAGCCGGCCGCTCGGCAGGCCGTAGACGCCGACCTGGCCGTTGAAGCCGCCCGAGAGGAAGGCGTAGAACTCGTCGTACTTGCCAGGGGCCACGTAGACCGCCTGCGCGGCGTCGCCGCCGACCAGGGCGGTGTTGGGCTTCTTCGCTGCCGACGGGGCACAGGCGTAGGCGAGGACGACGGCTGAAGCCATCGCCACCGCGCCGTACCCGATCGTGCGTCCGTTGAGCCGTACCGACATCGTGCGCTCCGTGCGCGTGGTGAACGGACGGGGGTGCCGTCCATGGGGGAATCACGTGCCCCGAGTATTAATCGCACCCCGATGTCCACCAATCGGGCATTTCGCGGGGGCCGCATCAGGCAACAACTGCCAGAATCCGCATGCAGGGGTGGCCATTTCCCCGGCGCGGCGGCGGCCGACCCATGCAAGGCGTTGCCTCTCAACGGATTGCACGGCCGCGGCCGGCGTCGGGGAATCCCTGCGGCGCCCCTCGCGCGCCGGCCGGTTTCGCGTCACGACACGCTGCGCCGCACCGATCCGTGCGCACGCGACGACGGGGCGGCCCTCCGCATGGAGGGCCGCCCCGTCTGGTGCCCGACGCTCGTGCGCCGCGGCTAGCGCATGATCACGCGGCGCGCCGACGCAGCCGCGCCACGCCCAGCATGCCGAGTCCCGCAGCGGTGAGCACGATCGTCGCCGGCTCGGGCACGACGTTCGTCCCGACGTCGCCTGCGGCGATCGAGGCCAGCGCCGTGGCGTTGAACGCGTAGTCGACGAGCACCCCCGGCTGACCGTTGGTGAGGCGCACGCGCGCCCAGCCGAAGTGCACCGAGTTCCCGCCCGCCTCGTTGCGGAAGCGGAAGCCGAAGATGCGATCCGCGCCGGCCACGATGTCGCCCGGATTGACGATGGCGTTCGTGTTGAAGACACTCGACGAGCCGATGAGCGTCCCGGCCAGCAACGCGGTCGCCGGGCCGCCCGTCGACGAGGCGACGATGCCCTTCGCGTCGAGGGGGACGGGCGTCGGCGCGGGCTGCCCGGAGGTGCCGGGGTTGAAGAAGCTCCAGCTCGAGCTGCCGAACAGGTTGAAGTCGTAGCCGCACCCCGGGCCGGGGCAGGTCGGGAAGACGCCGGGGCCGTCGAAGAAGGTGCCGGTGACCACGTTCACGAAGAGGCCGGTCCCGTTGTTCGGGATGGCGCGGTTGAGCGTGCCCGAGTAGACGACCTGGGCCTGCGTGGTGGTCGCGACGAGCGCGACCGCGGCCGCGACGCGCGCGACCGAGGAGAGGAAGCGGGGCTGCATGCGTGCTCCGGGTGGGTGGACCCTGCCTGCGCGCCGACCGGCGCGTGCCGTACAGCATGCACCCGCGCGAGCGGGGTCTGCAATCAGGCTGGCACCGACCGGCGTCCGGATTTACACACCGCTCCCGTTCCGGCGCCCCCAGGCCAGCACGGCCGGTCCCATCCGCCCGCCCAGCACGCGCGCCGCCTCGCCCACCGCACGCTTCGCCACCGCCACCAAGTCACCGAGCGTCCCGCCGATCAGCTCCGGCCAGTCGATCGCCTCGCCGGGCCCGAGCTCGCCGAGTGACTCGAGGATGCGCCCGCGCAACCGGAGCACGATCGGCGAGGCGAAGCCGACGGCGTTGAAGCGGGCATCGTACCGTGCGCCGAGCCCCTCGATGAGCGCGGCGGTGCGCGCGAAGTAGACGAGGTGCCCCGGAAGGAGCACGGGGAAGTCGTAGAGCGTCGCCATCACCTCGTCGGCGAGCTGCATCATGACCTCCATACGCTCGGTCGCCGTCGTGCGCTGCCTCGAGAGCGCGACGAGCTGCGTCGCGAGCTGCACCATCGTCTCGCGCGACGTCCCCGGCGCCACCAGGCCGAGCGCGAAGAAGCCGTCGGTGACCGCCTCGGCGTCGCCGCGGATGCTCGCGAAGACGGTGCGCACGAGCGCGCGTCGCAGCTCGACGGGGACTTCGACCACCATCCCGAAGTCGAGCAGGATCACGGTGCCGTGCTCGTCGACGAGCACGTTGCCGGGGTGCGGATCGGCGTGGAAGAGCCCGTCCACGAGCATCATCTGAACGTAGAGCTCCATGATCGTGCGCAGCACGTCGTCGGGGCGCACGCGTCCCTCGGCGATCCACTCGTCGAGACGGTCGACGCGGCGCCCCTCCATGTACTCGAGCACGAGCGCGCGCCGACGCACGTGCGGGGCGAGCACCTCGGGGATGCGCACGCCCGGCGTGGCGGCGAAGTTGGCGCGCACCGCGGTCGCGAAGCGCGCCTCCTGCCGGAAGTCCATCTCGTCGGCGACACGGCGCTCGAACTCGTCGAGCACGGTGCGCAGGCCGTCGACGTGCGGCGCATGCAGCCGTGGCCCGAACCAGTCGAGGAGCGTGCGTGCCGCGCGGATGTCGGCGGCGACGAGGCGCTCGACGTGCGGGCGCAGCACCTTCACCACCACGTCACGCCCGTCGATGCGCGCGCGATGCACCTGGCCGAGCGAGGCGGCGGCGAGCGGCGCGGGATCGAAGTGCTCGAAGTAGCGCTCGGGGGGTGCGCCGTACTCCGCGGTGAGGGTGCGCACGATGGCGGCGGTCGCCACCGGCGGCACGCGATCGGCCAGCGAGCCCAGCGCCGAGACGTAGGGCTCGGGGATGATGTCGCGCCGGCCGGCGAAGAGCTGCGCGAGCTTGATGAAGGTCGGCCCCATCGCGGCCAGCGTGCGCGCGAGTCGCTCGGCGCGTGCCGTGTGGAAGGGCGCGGAACGCGGCAGGGGACCGCCGAAGAGGAGCCATCGCTCGCGATCCCGCCGGAACGAGGCGAGGAGCGGGAGGATGCGGAGGAGGATGGCGGCGGCGCGCATGGGCTCGTGTACCATGGCGAGGGGTGGAAGGGTCGCCCGCGTCGGTGCCTGGCACCTCTGTCCCCAGGCACCGCTGTCCCCGCTGGCGCGCCCGCCGCGCTCCGGTGCCAGGCACCTGGGGACGGAGGTGCCTGGCACCGGAGGCCGCTAGCTTCGTCGTGACAGAGGCCGGCGCTGTCGCCGGTCGTCCACGTCCATCCCGCCGTCCGTGTCCGTCTCGCTGGTCCCCCCGCTCGCCGCGCTCCCGCCCTACGTCTTCGCCGAACTCGATCGCCGCAAGCAGGTGGCGCGGACCGCCGGCCGCACGCTGCTCGATCTCGGCATCGGGAGCCCCGACCAGCCGACGCCGGCGCCGATCGTGGCCGCGCTGCAGGGCGCCGCCGCCGATCCGGCGCTGCACGGCTACCCGCCATTCCGCGGCCATCCGCGCCTGCTCGACGCGGCGGCACGCTACGTCGGCACGCGCGCGGGCACGACCTTCGATCCCGCGCGCGAGCTCGTGGCGCTGGCAGGTGCGAAGGAGGGGATCGCCGACCTCCTCGGTGCGCTCGTCGGGCCGGGCGACGTGGTGCTCGTCCCGGCGCTGCACTATCCGGTCTACGCGCGCGCCGCGCTCATGCGCGGGGCGGCGGTGGCGTACGTGCCGATGCGCGCCGACGACGGCTGGCAGCTCGACCTCGACGCGATCCCGGGCGACGTGCTGGCGCGCGCCCGCGTGCTGATCGCGAACTACCCGAACAACCCGACCGGCGCGATCACCTCGCCCGCGTCGCTCGCGCGCCTCGTCGACTTCGCGCGCGCGCACGCGCTGCTGCTCGTGCACGACATGGCGTACGCCGAACTCGCGTACGACGGCCACGTGCCGCCGAGCATCTTCGCGGTGCCGGGCGCACGCACGGTGGCGGTCGAGTTCCACTCGTGCAGCAAGAGCTTCAACATGGCGGGGATGCGCGTCGGCTTCGTGGCCGGCCGCCCCGACGCGCTCGACGCGCTGCTCGCCTACCGCTCGAACGTGGGCTACGGCGTCTCGCAGTCGGCGCAGCTGGCGGCGGCACACGCCTTCGACCACGTGACGACGCTGGCCGCACCGATCGTCGCCGAGTACGCGCGTCGCCGCGACGCGATCTACGGCGCGCTGCGCACCGCCGGCTGGGACGTCACGCCACCGCAGGCCGCGATGTACGCGTGGCTCCCGCTCCCCGAGGGCGTGGCACCGTGGGACGCGGTGCAGCACCTCATCGACGACGCCGGGATCGTGGTCACGCCCGGGCTCGCGTTCGGCGAGGCGGGGGCACGCTGGTTCCGCATCTCGTTCGTGCGCGACGCGGCGGTACTCGCCGATGCGGCCACCCGCGTGGCGCAGTCGCTGGCGACGCTGGCGCCGGTGGGCGCGCGCTGACGCCGTGTCGCGACGCCGCGCGCGTCGCGATGGTCAGCGGTGCGGCAGCTCCTCGCCGTCACCACCGCCGCGCCGGTGCCAGGCGAGTTCGGCGGCGGTGAGCGGTCGCAGCGACAGATCCCACGCCAGCCAGGTGAGCTTGGAGAACGGATAGGCGACGATCACGCCGCCGATCACCGCCGCGATCCCGCCCCACTGGATGAGCGTCCACGGCACGTCGGGCCAGGTGGCGATCGCGACGCCGACGAGGATCCCCGCGACGATGAACTCGGCGACCAGCAGGTTCACGAGATAGGCGCCGAGGAAGTAGTCGCTCTCGCCGCGCTCGAGACGAAGCCCGCACCGCGGGCAGGCGTCGACGAGGCGCAGCCAGCCACGCTGCAGGCCGCGCGCGCCGCAGTGCGGGCAGCGCAGCAGGAGCGCGCGCCCGACCATGCGCCACCATGGCGCGACGCGGACGTCGGGATCGGCCATGCACGAAGAGTATCGCATCGCCGGGCGCCGAGCGTCGTGTGCGAGGCGGCGGACGATCGCGCGGGGAGCGGATCGCCGTCCGGTTCGCCGTCGTGCGAGATTCACCGCGTGTCATCATCGCCAGCCGCCAGCAGCTCACCCGTCGCCGCCGACGTCCCGCCGCCGCGCATCCTCCTCGTCGCCGCCTTCGCGGCGCTGTACGTGATCTGGGGGAGCACGTACTTCGGGATCGCCGTCGCGATCGAGACGATCCCGCCCTTCCCGATGGTCGGCATCCGGCAGCTCGTGGCCGGCGTGGTGCTGGTGGCGATCCTGCGTGCACGCGGCGTCGCGTGGCCCGACCGCGCGCACTGGACGGGAGCGATCGTGGGCGGCGTGCTCCTCCTGGTGCTCGGCAACGGCCTCGTGGCGTGGGCGGAGCAGCACATCGCGAGCGGCGTGGCGAGCCTCGTGATCGCCACCACGCCGCTCTCGATCATGACCATCGCGGCGCTGGTGCCGGGCGGCGAACGACCGACGGCACGGGCGGTGGCCGGGCTCCTGCTCGGCTGCGCGGGGCTGGTGGTGCTGGCGTGGCCGGGCGCGATGGCGGCGCTGCGCGGCGAGGCGGCACACGGGGGCATCGACGCGTTCGGGCTGGTGGTGCTCGTCTTCGCGACGATCTGCTGGGCGACGGGGACCGTGCTCGGGCGATTCCTGCCGCGTCACGCGAACGCCTTCATGGCGAGCGCCCAGCAGATGCTGGTCGCGGGCGTGGTGCTGCTCGTCACCACCATGATCACCGGCGACCTGGGGCGGCTCGACCTCGGGGCGATCTCGGCGCGGAGCTGGCTCGCGCTCGGCTACCTGATCGCGATCGG
>JALOPO010000515.1 GCA_025453855.1 Gemmatimonadaceae bacterium | reverse complement strand
GGCGTGCCGCCGCCGGAGACCTGCGGCATCTGGCCGTTCCACTTCTTCATCATCTCGTACTGCACCAGCGATGGCGTGAGCGAGCGCGCGAGCAGCTCGTTGGCGCGCGCCTGCGCCTCGGCCTCGGCGAGGATCGCCTTGGCGCGACCGGCCGCCTTGATGCTGTCGCCCTGCGCCTGGAAGGTGTTCTTCTGGAGCTCGTTCTGCGCCGTGAGCGCCTGCTGCTGCATGACGTTCTTGGCGTTGATCGCGCTCATGACCGCCTGCGGCGCGCGCGTCTCGTTGATGCTGAACTGCTTGACCTCGATGCCGTACGGGTCGAGCGACTTCTGCAGCCGGGCCTGCGTCTTGGTGATCACCTCGGCCTTCTTGGGGCCGAGCACCTGCGCGATCTCCTCGGTGCCGACGATCTCCTGCAGCGACTGGCGGATCGCCTGGCGGATGTAGCCGCGCTGGATGCTCCCGATGTCGGTGCGGAAGGTCTGGTAGAGCTGCGGCACCTTGTCGCTGCGCAGCTCGAAGCTGAGCGCCACGTCCATCGAGAGGGGCTGCCCCTCGACCGAGTTCACGTTGATCTCGTCGTTCTCGCTGCTCCCCTCGCTGTTCCCGCGCGTGAGCACCATCGTCTGCATGAAGGTCGGATACTCCTTGATGCCGGTGGTGAGCGGGTTGCGCAGGTGGAGCCCGGGGCCGAGCGGCGTGGGGTCGACGCCGCCCGAGGTGCGGCGGATCACGATGCCGACGTGGCCCGGCTCGATGTAGGTGACGGTGTTCGGGAGGATGAACGCCAGCACGATGAGCACGGCGGCGGGGACGAGCAGCTTGCGCATGAAGCCTCCGCTGCGCGACGTCGACGCGGGGGCATCCGCGCCGAACGTGCGCAGCCGTTCACGAAGGGAGTTGATCATGGACCGCCTCGCGGTAGCAGGAGGCGCAGAGCGTGGAGCCGTCCGGGAGCCGCACCAGCGACTCCTCGGCCTGGAGCCCGTGGATGGGGCAGGTCAGGGTCGCCGTGCGATCGATGCGGCGACGGTTGGCGTCCTGGGTCAGCCGGACGCCGGGGCGCGTCCGGGCCGCGAACGCCCGGAACACGAAGGCCAGCCCACCGAGGCCGGCCAGCACCGCCAGGACTTCGACGACGATCGCGCTCATTTCCACCAATATGACGAGGCGACGACCCCGGCGTTTCAGCGCGCGACCGATCCGTGACGCCTCGACCACGTGCCGGGGCCCGGACGCGGGCGCGTGCCGGCGCCAGCACGTGGCGGGCACGCCGCGTAGCGCTGACATGCCCGCACCAGCCATCGTCCCGTCACCGCACCGGCCTCGCCGCGCGGCTGCCCTCGCCATCGCCGGCGCCGCCCTCGCCCTCGCCGCCTGCCAGCGCGGCGACTCCGACGACACCGTGCCGTCGGTGGGCACGGTGCGACGGAGCGGCTCGCCCGCGGGGAGCGCGAGCGCGATGCCGCGCCTGACGCTCGGCGCCGATGGCCGCGTCGTCTTCTCGTGGCTGGAGCGGACGGGCGACACGAGCATCGCGCTGCGCACCGTGTCGCGCGACGCGGCCGGCCTGTGGGACTGGCCGCACGACGTGACGCGCGGCGCCCCGTCGGCCTACTTCGTGAACTGGGCCGACTTCCCGTCCGCCATCCGGCTCGCCGACGGCACGCTCGTCGCCCACTGGCTGGCCCGCGAGGGGCGTGGCACCTACGCCTACGGGGTGCGCATCGCGCGCTCGAGCGACAGCGGGGCGACGTGGAGCGCACCCGTCACGCCGCACACCGACGGCCTGGAGGCAGAGCACGGCTTCGTCTCGCTCTGGGACGCCGGCAACGGCGACGTGGGCGCGGTCTGGCTCGACGGGCGCAAGAGCGCGATGCCCGACAGCACGCGCGAGATGACGCTGCGCACCGCGCGCACGACTGCTGCCAGACGGCGACGGCGGCCACGCGTCGCGGGCGCGTGATCGTCTACCGTGATCGCTCGGGCGACGAGATCCGCGACATCGCGGTCGTGCGCCAGGTGGACGGCGCGTGGCGCGCCCCGGTACGCGTGCATCCCGACGGCTGGCGCATCACCGGCTGCCCGGTGAACGGGCCGGCGGTGGTGGCGCGCGGCGACACGGTGGCGGTGGCGTGGTTCACCAGGGCCGGCGACACGGCGCGCGTGCTCGTGGCGGTGAGCACCGACGCGGGCGCGATGTTCGACGCGCCGGTGCGCATCGACGACGGCGTCCCGCTCGGGCGCGTGGCGATCGCGCTCGACCCCGAGTCGCGCCCGATCGTGGCCTGGCTCGAGCAGGTCGCCCCGTCGCGTGCGCAGCTGCGCGTGCGCCGCGTGACGCTCGACGGGCGGCGCTCGGCCGCGACGACGGTGGCGAGCGTCGAGGCGGCGCGCGCCTCGGGTGTCCCGCAGATGGTCGCGCTCCGCGACTCGCTGTTGCTGGCCTGGACGTCGCCCGTGCCGGTGCCGAAAATCCGCGTGGCGGCGGTGCCGTTCCGCTGACGGCGCGCGCCGCTCAGCGCAGGCGACCGAGCTCGAAGCGCAGCGCGTCCTCGAGACGCGGGTGCTCGTGCACGAACGACGTGCCGGCGAGGCGCGCCGGCTGCACGCGCTGGCCGGTGAGGATGGTGTGCGTCGCCATCTCGCCGAAGAGCGTGGTGAGCGCGAGCGCCGGCACCGGGAGCACGGCCGGGCGCCGCAGCACCGCACCGAGCGTGGCGACGAAGTCGGCATTCGTCACCGCGTTCGGGGCGACGAGGTTGTAGGCACCGACGCACTCGTCGTCGAGCAGGAGCTGCTGCAGCGCGCCGATCACGTCGTCGAGCGAGATCCAGCTCATCCACTGGCGTCCCCCGCCGAGCGGCCCGCCGACGCCGGCACGGAAGGCGGGGAGCATCTTCGCGAGGGCGCCGCCGCCCGCGCTCAGCACGACCCCGATGCGCGCGATGCAGGTGCGCACGCCGGCATCGCGCGCGGGCGCGGTCTCGCGCTCCCAGAGCTGCGCCACCTCGCCCAGGAAGTCGTTCGCGGCCGGCGCGCCCTCGTCGACCAGCGTGTCGCCCGTGTCGCCGTAGATCCCGATCGCCGAGGCGCTCACGAAGACGCGCGGCGCGGGTGCCAGGGCGGCGATGGCGCGCGCGATGGTGCGCGTCCCCTGCTCGCGGCTCTCGCGGATGGCGCGCTTGTGCGCGGGCGTCCACCGCTCGCCGACGCTCGCACCGGCGAGGTGGACGATCGCGTCGCACCCCGCGAGCGCCGCCGCGTCGATGGTGCCGCGCGCGGGATCCCAGCCGATGTCACCGCGTGCCGGATCGGGGCGACGCGTGACCCAGCGCACCGCATGGCCACCGGTGCGCAGGAAGTCGGTGAGCGCGCGCCCGATCATCCCGGTGCCGCCGGTGA
>JALOPO010000514.1 GCA_025453855.1 Gemmatimonadaceae bacterium | reverse complement strand
CGCTCGCACTCCTCGTCACGCTCGCCGGCTGCGGCGGCGGCGCCGCGGCGGCGTCCACGACGTCCGACGTGATCCCGGTGGTCGCGGCCGAGGTGCGCGAGGGGAGCCGCGCCGACGCGATCGAGGTCACCGGAACACTCGGCGGGCAGGAGGAGGTGCCGCTCGCCTTCAAGATCGGCGGGATCGTGGCGCGCATCGGGCCGCGCGCCGGCGATGTCGTGCGCGCGGGCCAGCGTCTCGCCGAGCTGCGCCCGACGGAGATCGCGGCGCAGGTGTCGACCAGCGACGAGGCGATCGCCAAGGCCGAGCGCGATCTCGCGCGCGTGGAGCAGCTCCACGCCGACTCGGTGGCGACGCTCGAGCAGCTGCAGGATGCGCGCACCGCGCTCGCGGTGGCGCGCAACGGCGGGCGAATCGCGCGCTTCAACGCCGACTACGCGGTGATCAATGCGCCCGGCGACGGGATCGTGCTCGAACGGAGCGCCGAGCCCGGGCAGCTCGTGGAGCCGGGGCGCGCGGTGCTCGTCGTGCGGCGCGCCGGGAGCGGGATGGTGGTCCGCGCCGCCCTCGCCGACCGCGACGCGGTGCGCGTGCAGGCCGGCGACACGGCGTCGGTGCGTTTCGACGCGCTCCCCGGGCAGCGCTTCACCGGCCGCGTACAGCGGCGCGGCGCGAAGGCCGCCGCCGGCGCCGGCTCGTACGAGGTCGAGATCGCGCTCGGCGCCGACGCGGCCGCGCTCCCGTCGGGGCTCGTGGCGCAGGTCACGATCGTTCCCGCGCGCGGCGCGAGCGCGAGCATCGCGCGCCCCCTCGTCCCGATCGAGGCGCTCGTCGATGCCGACGGCGACTCGGCGGCGGTCTTCGTCGTGAAGGGCGACGGTCGCTCCGTCGAGCGCCGCGCGGTGCGCCTCACCGACGTGGCCGAGGCGCTGCACGATGCGATGCTCCCGGTGACGGCGGGTGTGCGCGCCGGCGAGCGCGTCGTGGTCGGCAACACGGCGCGGCTGGTGGACGGTGCCCGCATCACGATCGCGACGCCCGGTGCTGCGCAGGACGACGCCCCGACGTGGAGGACGGTGCCATGAACATCGCCGGCTACTTCGTCCGCAATCGCGCCGTCACGCTCATCCTCTTCCTCGGCCTGCTCGCCCTCGGCCTGCAGGCGGTGTTCACGATCCCGCGGGCCGAGGATCCGCAGCTCCGCTTCCCCGGCTTCACCATCGTCGCCGTGCAGCCCGGCGCGAGCCCGGTGGACGTCGAGCAGCTGGTGGTGAACGACATCGAGAAGCGGCTCAAGGAGCTCGATCGGGTGAAGTCGATCAAGACGTCGGTCACCGACGGCCTGGGCGTGATCGGGATCGAGTTCACCACCGGGAGCGATCCGGAGCGGAAGTACGACGAGGTGGTGCGCGAGATGAACGCGCTGCGCCCCTCGCTCCCGCCCGACCTGTACGCGCTCGACGTGATCAAGAACAACACCGGCGACGTGAACATCGTGCAGGTGGCGCTCGTCTCGGCCACCGCCACCGATGCGGAGCTCGAGCGGTGGAGCCGGCGGCTCAAGGACCGACTGGCGACGGTGCCCGGCGTGCGGAAGACCGATCGCGTGGGCGAGGCACGGCGCGAGCTGCAGCTCTCGATCGATCTCGGGCGGCTGGCGGCGCTGCGCCTCCCGGTGGCGCAGCTGCTCGGCGCCGTGGCCAGCGAGAGCGCGAACATTCCCGGTGGCCGCGTGGACGTCGGAACGCGGCAGCTGGTGGTGAAGACGAGCGGCTCGTACACCTCGCTCGACGACGTGCGCCGCACCGTGATCACGCGCGGCGCCGGCGGCGTGGTGCGGCTCGGCGAGGTGGCCGACGTGCGCTGGGGGAAGAGCGACCCCACGCACCTCACGCGCCACGACGGGCGGCGTGCCGTCTTCGTGGTGGCGAGCATGCAGGACGGCCAGAGCATCGGCGAGGACTTCGTGATCGCGATCCTCCTCGTGCTCGTGACGCTCCTCCCGCTCGGCTTCCGGGCGAGCGCGGTGGTGATGGTCTCGATCCCGCTCTCGCTGGCGGCCGGGACGGCGGCGCTGGCGGCGCTCGGTTTCTCGCTCAACCAGCTCACGATCGTCGGCTTCGTGATCGCGCTCGGCCTGCTCGTCGACGACTCGATCGTGGTGGTCGAGAACATCGCCCGCTTCATGCGCGAGGGGTACTCGCGCATGGAGGCGGCGGTCGCGGCGACGCGGCAGATCACGCTCGCGGTGCTCGGCACCACGGCGACGCTCGTCTTCGCCTTCGTCCCGCTGACGATGCTTCCCGGCGGACCGGGCGACTTCATCCGCTCGCTCCCGGCGGCGGTGATCGCGACGATCCTCGCCTCGCTCGTCGTCTCGCTCACGATCATCCCCTGGCTGGCGAGCGCCTGGCTGCCGGCCGACGCCGATCCGCACGGCAACCGCGTGCTGCGCGGGCTGCAGCGCCTGATCCACGTCACCTATTCGCGGCTCCTGCACGTCGCGCTGGCGCATCCGCGCCGGACGCTGCTGACCGCCGCCGTGCTGTTCGTGGCGTCGCTCGGCCTCGTGCCGGCGATCGGCTTCTCGCTCTTCCCCAAGGCCGGGATCCCGCAGTTCCGCGTCACGATCGACCTGGCCGACGATGCCACGCTGGGCGAGACCGATCGCGTGGCGCGCTCCGTGGAAGCGGAATTGCGCCGGCACCCCGAGGTGCGCGACGTGATGACCAACGTCGGACACGGCAACCCGTTCGTCTACTACAACGTGCAGCCGGTGAACGACCGCGCCGACTACGCCGAGCTCTTCGCCCGCGTCGACCGCTTCGACCCGGACCGCACGCCGCGGCTCCTCGATTCGCTGCGGGCGCGCTTCGACCGGCACCCGTCGGCGCGCATCGCGGTGCGCGAGTACGAGAACGGCCCGCCGATCGACGCGCCGATCGCGATCCGCTTCATCGGCCCCGACCTCGACTCGCTGCGCGCGATCGCCGGCCGCTTCGAGCGGATGCTGGTCGCGATTCCCGGCACGCGCGACGTGGAGAACCCGCTCGCCACGCGCACCACCAACGTGCGCGTCGCCGTCGACCGCGCGAAGGCGGGCGTGCTCGGCGTGCCGGTGTCGGAGGTGGATCGTCTCGTGCGCCTGGGGCTCGTGGGGCTCGAGGCGGGGCGCATCCAGGACAGCGACGGGGAGTCGTACCCGGTGGTGGCGCGGCTCCCGCGCACCGGGCGCGCGACGATGACGCAGCTCGCGCAGGTGCACGTGCCCACCGCGTCGGGGGCGGCGGTGCCGCTGGCGCAGGTCGCGCAGCTCCGGCTCGAGCGGAGCCAGACGATCATCCAGCACTTCGGCACCGAGCGCAGCGTGACCGTCACCGCCCAGGTGCGCACCGGCTTCAACACCGACCGGCTGACGCGCGCCGCGCTCGACACGCTCGCCGCGTGGCAGCTCCCCGCCGGCTATCGCTGGGTGGCGGCGGGCGAGATCGAGAGCCGCCAGGAGAGCTTCGGCGGGATCGGGAGCGCGGTGGTGATCGCGATCTTCGGCATCACCGCGATCCTCGTCCTCGAGTTCGGGTCGTTCCGCAGCACGCTCATCGTCGCCAGCGTGATCCCGCTCGGCGTGGTCGGCGGCCTCGCCGCGCTCTGGCTCAGCGGCTACACGCTCAGCTTCACCGCGGTGATCGGCTTCGATCAAGAACTCGATCCTGCTCGTCGACTATACCAACCAGCTGCGCCGCGAGGGGCGGAGCGTGGATGCGGCGATCGAGGAGGCGGGGCGCGTGCGCTTTCTTCCCATCGTGCTCACGTCGGCCACGGCGATCGGCGGGCTGCTCCCGCTCGCACTGCAGGGGTCGAGCCTCTACAGCCCGCTGGCGGTGGTGCTCATCGGCGGACTCGTCTCGAGCACGCTCCTCAGTCGACTCGTCACCCCGGTGACATACAAGCTCCTCCCCCCGGCGCTCGGCGTCGCGCCTGCAGCGGCGCCGACCGCGTCCGTATCAGTCCCGACGGCGACGGCATCGCCCGTCTGAACGTACGCTGACTGCATGGATTGCCGCCGCGGGGTTCAAGGGCCCCCGGCGGCGCTCCGATACTGGAAGCTGTCGGCACGGCCGCGCGGTCCACCACTCCTGTCCGCGCGCGCGCAGTCCGTGCCCTTCCTCGTGGTCCATGCAGCTTCTCCTCGTCGACGCCGATCCGCAGTTCCTGTCGCTCCTCGTGCGCGTGGTCGGCACGATGCGCCCGGGGTGGATGGTGCGCACGGCGCCCGACGGCGTGACGGCGCAGGCGATG
>JALOPO010000513.1 GCA_025453855.1 Gemmatimonadaceae bacterium | reverse complement strand
CCCCGCCGTGCCGCCGCCGCGCAGGCTCTCGACCAGCTCGAGATTGCGACGCGTCATCTCGTCGAGCGGCATCACGCCGTCGCGCGGCTCGAGCACCGGACGCGCGAGGTGCGGCACGCCGGCCGGCTGCAGCGCGCGCAGGTAGCGCAGCAGCCCGCCGGCCGCCGCGAGCGCCGGCGCCGAATCGGCGTGGAGCGCGAACCCCGCCAGGTCGTGCACCCCGAAGCGGCGCGTCAGCTCCTCGCCCGCATCACGCGCGTCGAACTCCCACGCCTCGCGCTCGGTGACGAGCACCCCGTCGAGATCGGCGGGACGCGCGGCGCCCGCGATCACCACCAGCTCGCGCGGTGCGAGCCGCGCCAGCAGCGGCGGGAGCTCGGCCGGCGTGCGCACCGCGAGCCGGAACTCGCCCGTCGAGAGATCGATCGCCGCGACACCGACCTGCGCCGCCTGCGCGTCGGTCATCGCGCAGAGGAAGTTGTTGCGCGACCCCTCGAGCAGGTCGTCGGCGAAGACCGCGCCGGGCGTGACCGTCTCGATCACCTCGCGCTTGACGATCCCCTTCGCGAGCTTCGGATCCTCGACCTGCTCGCAGATCGCGACGCGGAAGCCCTGCTCGACGAGCTTGCGGATGTAGTCGGGCGCCGCGCGCACCGGCACGCCGGCGAGCGGCACCTCGCTCGCGCCGCCGTTGTTGCGCGCGGTCAACGTCAGCCCGAGCGCCCGCGCGCCGATGACGGCGTCGTCGGCGAACATCTCGTAGAAGTCGCCCATGCGGAACAGCAGGATCGCGTCGCGATGCTGCGACTTGACCTCGCGCCACTGCTGCATGAGCGGCGTCTCGCTCCCCCCTCCGCTCACGGCGTCCCCCCCGGCGTGGCGGGGACGACGATCGCGGTCTGCCCGCCGCTCCGCCACCCCTGCGCCGCGATCTCCGCCTCGGTGCGCGACGGATAGCGCCCGGCACGCACGCGGAACGGCGCCGCCTCGCCTTCGACACGCGCCGGGATCCCGCGCGCGCGCAGCGTGCGCACCAGCGCCTCGGCACCGGCCCGCGTGTTGTACGCGGCGAACTGCACGACGAAGCGCGCGGCCGCCTCCGCCGGCATCGTGACGGCGGGCACGACGGGCGCGGCAACGGGCGGCGACGTCACGGCTGGTGCGGGCGGCGTCGCCGGGGCGCGCACCGGCGCGGGGGCGGCAGGCATCGGTGCGGGGGCCACGGGTGCCGTGGTCGCCGGACGCGGGGCGGCCGTCGCCACCGCGGCGCGGGCGAGCGAGTCGCGCCGCGCGCGCGCCTGCGAATCGGCGCGCTGCCGCACCACCGCCAGGAGCGAGTCCTCGCGCCGCTGCTGCGCACGGGCCGCCGTCGCCGCGGAGTCGCGCCGGAGCGATGTCGCACGCGCGAGCGAGTCGCGCCGCAGCGACGTCGCGCGCGTCGCCGAGTCCCGTGCCGCCTTCGCGATGGAATCGCGCTGCGCGCGCGAGAGCCGCGCCGCCGGCGGCACGGTCGTCACGCGGAGCACGGTGTCGCGCTGGCCACGCACCACGCCGAGCGGCGTGGCGGCGTTCGCCGCGAGCGTCGCCGGTGCGACCGGGCAGCGTCCGCCGAGCCGCGTCGCCTGCTCCTGCACGTCGCGCTCAGTCGCGCTCGCCGCCGCGAACGCCGCGCCGAGATGCTCGCACGCCCGCGCCACGTCGCCCGCCTCCATCCGCAGCCGCCCGGCCAGCAGCGACGCGCGCGCCCGCGGCGGCGAATCGCCGTGCTCGCGCAGCAGCCGATCGAGATGGCGCAGCGCCCCCGCGCGATCGCTGCGCGACGACTCGAGCACCGCGAGCCGCATCAGGGCATCGGGCACCCGCGGCGACAACGGATGGAACCGCGCGACCCGCTCGTAGTCCGCCTCCGCCTCGGCCGCGTTCGCCGCGATCGACGCCCGCGCGAACAACGCCTCCGCCTGCGCCAGCGCCCGCACCAGCGAATCCGCCAGCGCCCGCGCCCCGACCACGTTCGCCGTCGTCAGCCGCTTCACCCGCTGCAGCGCCTGCTCCACCCGATCGACCGTGTCCGGCCGGGCGTCCTGGGCGTGCAGCGTGCTTGCGACGAGGAGCGTCGCCGCAACGCGAGCGAAACGGCTGAACCACAGGGGACACCGGGGGAACAGACGGGGGCACAGGGGACTGCCCGGCCACTGCGCTCCGAGCGTCCTCGTGCGCGACGTCAGCCGCCGGACCTGTGTGCGGCTCCGAGCGGCAGGCGGCTCCAGATCCAGTGGCCAGGCAGTCCCCTGTGCCCCCGTCTGTTCCCCCGGTGTCCCCTGTGGTTCCATCGGTTCGACCAGTCGCACCATCACGCCACCCTGCGCTCGGCCGGCGCGCCGCAGAGCTGCAGCACGAGCGTCGCCAGCAGCTGCTCGTCGCTCGAGGTGCGCGTGTTCTTGAGCCGCTCGTCGCACTGCAGCAGCACACGGAGCCCCGCCTCGCAGTCGGCGACCGTCCACTGCGGGAGCGCGCGCGTCCACATCGTGCCGGCGTCGCCCCACGACCGACCCGGGTACGCCCCGGTCGTCTTGAGGAGCGTGAACCACTCGCGCGCGATCTGGTCGAGGCGCTTGCCCGCGGCGCGCTGCGATGCCCCCCAGCCGAGCGCCGCGGTCTGCACGGTGAGGTACATCACGATCGGCACCGCCGCGACCTTGGGGAGCGCGAGCACCACCGGCACGAGCGCGAGCGCCTTCGC
>JALOPO010000059.1 GCA_025453855.1 Gemmatimonadaceae bacterium | reverse complement strand
TCGACCGGCTGCTGCACCACAGTCACGTGGTCACGATCCGCGGCGAGAGCTATCGGCTCAAGGCGAAGCGCCGGGCGGGGCTCCTGACGGCACCACCGGCGGGTCACAGCAAACAGACACCGAAGGACAACCAACAGCCAGTGACCTGAGGGGTCAGTGCTGGATGTCGTTTGGGGTCAGTTCACGGGATCTGCGCAGCATTCGATGATCGGCTGAGCTTGCGTGGCGGTGGTAGGCTTCGGGACGTCCGTTGCTGCGCAGGTGCCCTGTGGCTGTCCCGTCGTCGTTCTGCCCGTCCGCCGCCGAGCTGCATCTCGACGAGGTCGCCATCTCCGGCGTGGTGGTGACGGTCCGCGCCTCGGGACGCCGTGCCGAGGTGGCGTGCCCGGCGTGCGGCGCGGCGGCGCGGCGGGTGCACAGCCGCTACGCGCGCACCCTGGCCGACCTCCCCTGGCAGGGCACGCGCGTGCAGCTCGCCGTCACGGTGCGCCGCTTCTTCTGTGACGCCGCCACGTGCCCGCGTCGCATCTTCGCGGAGCGCCTGACGGAAACGGCGGCCCGCTACGCGCGGCGGACCTCCCGTGCGGCCGCCCTGCTCGAGCTGGTCGGCTTCGCGTTGGGCGGTCGCGCGGGCTCGCGCCTCGCGGCGACGCTGGGCCTCGCGAGCGCGCCGGGCACGGTCCTCGCCCGGGTGCGGCGCGCTCCCATGCCCGAGGCCCCCACGCCGCGGGTGTTAGGCGTGGATGACTGGGCGCTGCGCCGTGGGCAGCGCTACGGGACCGTGCTCGTCGATCTGGAGCGGCGGCGCGTGATCGACCTCCTGCCAGACCGCGAGGCAGCGACGTTCGCCGCGTGGCTGCGGGACCACCCGGGCGTGGAGATCATCTCGCGTGACCGCGGGGGCGCCTACGCGGACGGTGCGCGCCAAGGCGCGCCCGACGCCGTGCAGGTGGCCGACCGCTTTCATCTCGTGCACAACCTGGTCGACGCCTACGAGCGGGCGTGCACGCGCCACCACGCCGCGTTGCGCGCGGCCGCCGAGGCGGTCGGGCCGCCGCCGTCGACCCGGGCCGAGGTGCGCGAGCGCGGCCGCACCCGGCGCTACTCTGGGCTCCCGAACAACCGCCCGGGGCCGACCGGGCCCGAGCGGCTCAGCGCCGAACGCCGCGACCGGCGCCTGGCGCTCTACGAGCAGGTGGCGGCCCTGCACCGTGCGGGCGTGCCGAAGACGCGCATCGCTCGGCAGACGGGGCTCAGCCGACGGACCGTGATCACCTGGCTCTCGGCCGGCCAGTTCCCGGAGCGTGCGGTGCGCACGCGTCGGGCGCCGACGCTGATGGACGCCTACGCCGACGCACTCGCCGCGTACTACGACGGCGGGGGCGACAACGCGGCCGAACTGGCGCGCGTGCTCACGGCGCAGGGCTACCGCGGCACGAGCGCCACGGTGCGGCGCGCGCTCGCGGCGCTCCGCGCCGCTCGGCCCCGGGCCACGCCGATGCCGGAGGGGACCAGCGAGGCCGAATCGACCGCGGCACTCACGACGCGCGCCGCGGCCCCTGTTCCGTCGCCGCGGCAGGTCGCCTGGCTGCTCCGGAAGGACGACGCCCAACTCACAGACGAGCAGCGCGCCTACCGCGCGGCGCTGGAGACGGCGTGTCCCGCACTGGCCGCGGCCCGGGCACTCGGCGACTGGTTCGTGCGCATGCTCCACGCGCGCGATCCGAACGACCTCGGCCCGTGGCTCTCCGCAGCGGAGGGCACGGAGCTCGCGCGCTTCGCCGTCGGCATTCGCCGCGACCGCGACGCCGTCCTGGCCGCGCTCTGCTTCCCGTGGAGCAACGGGCAGGTGGAAGGGCAGGTGCACCGCATCAAGCTCATCAAGCGCACCATGTTCGGGAGGGCGAGCTTCCCGCTCCTGCGCAGACGCGTGCTGCACGCCGCCTGATCACCGTGACGCGGCGCTGCCACCCGAGCGCGTCACGCTCACCGAATGCTGCGCAGATCCAGTTCACGATGTCGCTTGACACTTCGGCCTACCGCTCCGCACGTGGCATCGAGCCACTACCACTTGGCGCACGCGCTCCGTTAGGCGCGAGGACGCCGTGCGAGCGTGCGATTCAAACCGCCGATCGCGACCGGACGGCCGTGGAGGGAGAGGCTCCATGGGAACCACCCCAGAGCGAAGACTCCGCGATCCATACCCACAAACATTCCCTTGCCTCGCGGGGCATGGCCATGATATCATGGCCATGGCCTCGTATCCGTGGCCACAACCCGGAGCCGCCATGCCGTCCGCATTTCGCACCGTGCCGTCCCCCGCGCCGTCCACCAGTCTCGAGAGCCCGCAGGTGATCGAGGTGAAGGCGGGTGTCTTCAAGGACACGTGCCTCCAGCTGCTGGACCAGGTCCACGACGAGGCGATCGAGGTCGTCGTGACCAAGCGCGGTGAGGTGGTGGCCAAGGTGGTGCCGGCGGACACGCATCTGCCGAGCGCGTTCGGCTTCATGCGCGGCACGGTGCTCACGCAGGGAGGCGTCGTCCTGCCGGACTTCGAGGCGTGGGGCGAGCTGGGGTGACGCCATCGGCCGCGACACCGCCGTCATCGAATCGTATCTGGACGCCTGGACAGCTGGCCGACTACGCCGGGCCGTTGCTGCTGGACACGCACATCTGGCTCTGGCACATCGAGGGGGATGCGTCGCAGGTCGCTCCCGGCACGACGGCGCTGCTGGATCGCAGCGGTGCGCAGCGCCGCCTCTTCGTCTGCGACATCTCCTACTGGGAGATCGCCGTCAAGGCGGCGAAGGGCAAGCTGACCTTCTCGGTCGACGTCGCGGTGTGGTTGCAGCGCGCGGAGCAGGCGCCCGGGATCCAGTTGCGTGCGTTGACGCGACCGGTGCTCCTCCAGAGCACGCGGCTGTCGGGTGCGGTGCACAACGATCCGGCGGACCGGATGCTGATCGCGATGGCGCAGCTCGACAACGTGCCGCTCGTGACGGCCGACCGGCAGATCATCGAGTACGCATTGGCCCACGGCGGGACGCCGGTCGTCGACGCGCGGCCGTGAACGATGATTGATCGCGGCGACACCCGCTGACGGCTCCACGTGTGCGACCATAAGCTCGACTCGATGCGCCCCATCGCGCGGATCCGGCGCGAGCGCGCGGCGCTCCTCCTGCGGTTGCTGCACAGCGGCGCGGCGCGGGCCGCGACATCCCGCGCACGGTGTATGGCAAGTCGCATTGAGCCTCGAGCCTTGAGGCACGTCGTAGCCGGTCAGGCGTCACCGCACCGGACGCGTCTCTGCCCGAGCGGCGCCACCCGCCCCTTGGCCATCCCGTTCAAGACACCCGCCCCCCTCACCCCGCATCGTCCCCCCGCCGGCCGCACCGCCGCGCCCGGCTCTCCCCCAACCGGAGCCGCCCGATGCCCGTCCGCAGCATCAGCACCACCATCGTCACCCCGCACGTCGACGCGTGCCGCCAGTTCCACGTCGCGCACTTCGGCGCGCACGTCCACTTCGATTGCGGCTGGTACGTCGTGCTGCGCTTCGGGGCGGGCGCTCCACGCGCGCTGCGTCGCGGCCGGGCTCCCGATCGTGCTCCCGCTCGAGGATCACGACTGGGGCGATCGCGGCTTCTCGCTCCTCGACCCGAGCGGGGCGCTCCTCTCGCCGCTCGTGCCGATCGCGCCCCGCGGCGACTTCGTGAACGCCTACGTCGCCTCGGCCGCGCCTGCGTCCACGGAGCTCAGCGCGCTGCGAGCAGGGTGAAGGCGTCCGGCGCCGCGATCCCCGCGCGCAGCGCGGCGCCGTCACGACGGAGCGCGGCCGGCGTCGTGCCGAACCACCGACGCACCGCGCGCG
This sequence comes from Gemmatimonadaceae bacterium, assembly GCA_025453855.1. Classification (GTDB taxonomy): domain Bacteria; phylum Gemmatimonadota; class Gemmatimonadetes; order Gemmatimonadales; family Gemmatimonadaceae; genus JALOPO01. The sequence goes on along the minus strand of JALOPO010000059.1, from coordinate 13,400 downwards.
TGAGGTGCGCCTGGTCGGCGTAGCCGGTGCGGAAGGCGACAGCGCTCGGCGCGGCGCCCTCGATCGCGAGCAGGCGCGCGGCCGCACGTGCACGGTGCAGCGCGCGCCAGAAGGTGGCGGGGGCGCCGGTCGCGTCGCGCAGCCGTCGTCGCCAGGTGCGCATCGATGCGTCGGCGAGCACCGCACTCCCGTCACCATCACCGGCGGCGATGGCCGAGAGGAGCGCGACGACGTGCGCGTCGGGGGGACGGATCCAGCGCGCCGCGCCCTCCTCGAGCATCGCCGCGGCGCGCTCGGGGGCGCGCTGCAGTCGACGTGCCCACGCGAGCACGTCGCGCGAGACCATCGCGCCATCGGCGAGCGAACGCTCGGCGTGGGTTGCATGCGCGTCCGCATCCCACGCGAAGCGGCTCCCCGGCGCCACGCGCAGCCCGACGAGCGCGGTCCCTGCCTCGAGCGTCACGCGTCGCGCGCCGCGATCGAGGCCGGTGCAGAGCACCTCCGGCGCACCGCGCGGCGGGATCGCCACCACCAGGTCGCGACAGCCGTCGGGCCAGACGATCGCCTCGCCGTCCGCCGCGATGCTCGCCCAGGAGTGCATGCCGGTCGCCATGCCCGTGAAGCTGCGCGTCGGGGCGCGCGCTCCGCAAACCCGACCAGCGAGCCACCCGGGGCGGGACCGCCTTTACGGAGCATAAAGTGCGCGCTAGCTTGCCGCTCCGATCCCGCACGCGCGTCACTGCAGCCTCGGTCGCATGACCTCCTCGAGCAGTGCGAGTCCCGCACGCCCCGACGACCCGCGCGCCCCGCGGCTGCAGGACACGATCCGCCTCTCGGCCGACGGGCTCGCCAAGGTGCTCGGCGACCTCGAGGCGCGCGTGCTGCAGGCGGTCTGGCGACTCGAGGTGCCCGCGCCGGCCCGTGCGGTGCACGCCGAGGTCGTGCGCGACCACCACGTCGCCCCGCTCACCGTGACCACGGTGCTCAACAAGCTGGTCGACAAGCGGATCCTCGTGCGCCGCAAGGTGGACGAGCTGCTGCACTACAGTGCCCGCCTCTCGGAAGAGGAGTTCCTCGCGCACGTCAGCCGGCGCGTGGCCGAGGGGATCCTCGCCTTCGAGCCGGCGCGCGTCGCCGCGTCGGTGATCGACGTGATGGCCGAGCGCGATCCCGCGCAGCTCGACGAGCTGGAGCGCCTCATCCAGGCGGCGCGACGCCAGCGCGATGCGGCGACGGGAACGCAGACGCGGACGGAGACGCGGACGCCGTGAACCGCCACCTCCCGGCCCCGTCGCCCGCGCTGCGCGCGCGCGAACAGTGGCGGCGACGGCTCCTCCTGCTGACGCTCGCCATCGCGCTCCTCGCGAGCCTCACCCCGATCGTCGGCCGGCATCTCGTCGGCCTCGCGCACCACCCGCTCACCGGCATCGATCACGTGGGTGCGCTCTGCCTCGTGGCGCTGCACGTGATCGTGGCGCCGGTGCACGAGCTCCTGCACCTCCTCGTCGCGGGTGGACTGCTCTACGCGGCGGGTGACCGCACGCTGGCCTGGTGGCGCGCACGCCGGGTGCTCGCGCCGCTCGCGCAGCAGCGACCCGTGGCCGGCGATCCGTTCGCCGAGGCGTGTGCGCTCGCGCAGCTCCCGACGACGATCGTGTGCATCGTCGACGGGCTCCCGGTGCCGGCGTTCACCGCGGGCTGGGCGTCACCGGTGATCTACGTCGCACGCGCGCTCGGCGAGGGGGCGCGCGCGCTGCCGCGCGAGGAGCTCGCGGCGGTGCTCGCGCACGAGCACTCGCACGTCGTGCGGCGCGATCCGCTCCGCCTCTTCGCGCTGCGCGCGCTCTCGAAGGCGCTCGTCTGGCTCCCCGGGCTGCGCGCGCTGACCGACGACGTGGCCGACGAGGCCGAGATCCGTGCCGACGATGCGGCGATCCGCGTCGTCGATCGGCTCGCGCTCGCCTCGGCGCTGGTGTCGCTCGGGCGGTGGGACGTGGCGCGCCCGGTGGGCGACGTGGCGACGGTCGGCGTCGGCTTCGTGCGCCCCGACCTCCTCGATCGTCGCGTGCGTCGGCTCGCCGGCGGCGACGTCTCGCCCGGCTCGCGACTGTCGCGCGGCTCGGTGCTCTCGGCGGCGCTGCTGGTCGCGCTCGCGTGGACCTCGGGGCTGGTCGACGTGCATGCCCTCGCGCATCCCGAGACGGCGTCGGCCGAGGAGGCGCACTGTCACCACCTGCACGGCTCGGCGTGGGCACACCTCTTCTGCCGCGCCGGCGTGGAAGGGGCGCTGCTCCCGCGCACCGGGAGCGACTGTCCGCATCGGGTCGAGCGATGAGGCGCGACGCCATGCACCCACCACGCCCGTTGCAACGTACGCCCTCCGCGCACCCTGCACGTCACGGTCGCCGCTGGCTGCCGTCCTCCCACTCCATGCACGCACGCATGTCCGCCCGCCCGCATCGGATCGCCCTCGTCGGCGCCGCGCTCCTCCTGCTCGGCACGCGCGTGCATGGCCAGACCGACTACTTCAACACCGACGCGGGTCGTCCGCTGACGATCGAGGATGCGTATGCGCTCGAGCGACGCTCGATCGAGATCCAGGGCGCACCGCTGCGCGCGGAGCGGATCCGCGGCGGGCAGTACCGGTGGGGGATCGAGCCCGAGCTCTCGATGGGGCTCTTCCCTCGCACGCAGATCGAGATCGGCGTGCCGCTGGTGCTCGTCGACCAGGCGCGGCAGGGGACGCGTCGTGCGGGGGCGGCGGGCATCGACCTGTCGGTGCTCCACAACCTGAATCGCGAGACGAGCATCCCGGCGCTCGCGGTGGGCTTCGGCGCGCTCCTCCCCGCCGGTTCGCTCGGCCCGCGCGATCCGTACGGCAACGCGAAGGTGGTGATGACGCGCACCTTTCCCGCGTTCCGCGTGCATGCCAACGCGCAGGCCACGTTCGGCCCGCGGCTCTCGCTCCCGGCGGGTTCGCCCGATCCGGTGGGGGGCAACACGCTCGAGCTGTCGCGCTGGCTGGCGGGCGTGGCGGTGGACCGGACGCTCCCGCTGCGCTCCATGCTGCTCGCGGCCGAGCTCTTCGCGCGGGCGCCGCTCGTGCGCGGGCAGCCGCTCGAGTGGAACGCCGGCGTCGGGACGCGCTGGCAGGCGAACGTGCGCTGGGCGATGGATGCCGGGATCGGCCGCCATCTCACCGGCGACGATCGTGGCTGGTACCTGACGGTCGGCGGCGCGTACGCGCTCGGCTGGCCGTGGCGTCCCGCGCGTCGCTGAGCCGATGCGCCACATGACCGATCACTCCGCCATGATCCCGATGCGCTCGATCCGCCGAGGCATTTCCCTGCTGGCCGCGCTCCTCGCGACGGCCGCGCTCCCGGTGCGCGCCGCGCACGCGCAGTGGAGCACCGTCTACGAGCAGTTCTACCTGCAGGCGCCGCACAACTGGACCTTCCGCACCGACTACACGCACGCGGACCGCCTCTTCAACGCCTTCGACTACGGCCACGCGATCCTCTACGAGACGCTGTGGACGAAACCCGGGGCGCCCGCGTCGCTGCTCGAGGAGCGGATCTACGACAGGCTGGTGCGCGGCGTCCTCGTGCGCCCGCCGCGCAACCCGCTCGAGGAGGCGGCGATCGAGCCGATGTACGCGCGGCTCGCCCCCGAGGCGAAGGTGATGTTCGACTGGGCGCACATCCTGCATCGCCAGCTCTACGACGTGCTCGCCGACGAGCGGCTCGACGGCGCGGCGAAGGATCGCGAGGTGGCGCGCATCATCGCCTACTACAAGTCGCGCCCCGACCTGGCGTTCAGCTCGAAGCCGAAGAGCATGGCGCTGATGCAGGAGCAGCCGTACTCGCTGGCGTTCCGGAAGACGTACCCGAAGTTCAACGGGTTGATCTGGGGCTACCACTGGCTGCAGATCGGGCTCTACGAGCCGCTGGTGACGGGGAGGACGCGCGAGGAGCGGCAGGCGGGCGTGCGGGCGACGGTCGCGCGCTTCTGGCAGATGCTCGACGATGCGCCGCGCCACATGCCGCACCAGATGCCGATGACCCCCGCGGTGGCGCCGGCCTTCGCCGCGCGCTATCCCGAGGCGGGGATCATCTTCGACAACCTGCACAGCATGCACGACGTGGTGAGCGACATCCTCGCCAACCCGTCGGTGCCGCGCGCTGCCAAGCGGCGCGAGATCATGCGCGCGGCGCGCCTCTTCCGCGACGACAGCTCGTACGTGATGGGGTCGACCGCGGCGTGGGTGCGCATGTCGAACCACATGGGGATCGAGAACATGGGCGGGCCGGCGGTGGGCTTCCTGCCGGCGATGCCGACGCCGAGCGTGACGTACGGCGCGGTGATGACGCACGACGACCGCACCGGCGAGATGACGGGGTTCAGGTACGGCAACGCGACGGGTGGTGACCACGCGGCGCACGGTGCGCCCGCCGCAGCGGCTCCCGCGGCGGGGGGTGCGCAGCCCGATCATGGCGCGCACGCCGGGCACGCGATGCCGACCACCGGCGACTCGCTCGCGCGGGGGGCCGCATCGCTCGTGGCGCGCCTCCTCACCGATCCGGTCGTGCGACAGCGCGTGCTCGCCGACTCGGCGCTGCATGCCGCCGTCGTGCGGGCCGCGCAGCAGCTCCCGGAGGGTGAGCGTGCGGCGATCCATGCGGCGTTGCACGCGGACGGTGGGACGCATGCCACGCCGGCGGCGCGCCCGGCGCCCGCACCGGGGACGCCGCGGCGGTGAGGCGGGGGAGCGGTGCTCGCGTTCGCGCCGCGGCACCGGATCGGCCCGATGCCGCGGCGGGCTGGTGCGAGTAGCGTCCCGGTATCGCGACGCTCCCCCCGTCCTCCCGCATGTCCGCTTCCCCCGCGCCGCCGCACACCGACGCCGTCGCTCGCCACGCGAGTGCCGATGACGCGCGTGCGCGCGTGCCGCTCGACTGGCGCGCCCTCTTCGAGTCGCTCGAGCATGGCTTCTGCATCGTCGACATCGAGCGCGACGCCGCAGGGCGCCCGGTCGACTACCGCATCCTCGACGCGAACGAGAGCTTCTCGCGGCACACGGGGCTCGTCGATCCCATCGGGCGCAACGCGCGCGACCTGATCCCGGGGCTCGAGCAGCACTGGGTCGATCTGTACGGCGGCGTGGCGCTCAGCGGCGAGCCGGTCCGGCGCGAGCGCGAGCCCGGCGCGCTGCCGCTGGTGGCGATCCTCTTCCGCGACGTCACGCCGCGTCGGGCGGCGGAGCTCGCGCTGCTGGAGAGCGAGCGCCGCTTCCGCGAGGTGGCCGACCAGGCGCCGGTCATGATGTGGATGACCGAGGCCGATGGTCGCTGCATCTTCCTCAACCGGCCCTGGTATCGGTACACCGGCCAGAGCGAGGACGAGGCGCTGCGTGGCGACGGCTTCGGCTGGCTGGAGGCCGTGCACCCGGACGATCGCGAGGCCGCGGCGGTGGCGTTCCGCGACGCGACGGAGACGGCGAGCGCCTTCCGGCTCGACTATCGGCTCCGCCACCGTCCCGCGCATGGCGAGGCGACGTACCGATGGTGCATCGACGCGGCCGCGCCGCGCCTCACCACCGACGGGCGCTTCGTCGGCTTCGTGGGGTCGGTGGTCGACGTCCACGAGCAGCGCGTGGCCGAGGATCGCGTGCGGGCCGCGCTCGAGGCGGAGCGCGCGCGCCTCGAGCAGCTCTTCCGGCGATCGCCGAGCTTCGCGGTGGTGTATCGCGGGCCGGAGCACCGCTACGAGTTCGTGAACGATGCCTACTACCAGCTCATCGGCCATCGCGACGTGCTCGGGCGTCCCATCGACGAGGTGGTGCCCGAGGCGCGCGAGCAGGGCTTCACGGCGCTGCTCGACCGCGTCTACACCACCGGCGAGCCGATCACCTTCCGCGAGACGCCGGTGATGCTCGAGCGCACCCGGGGTGCGCCGCGCGAGCTGCGCTACGTGGACATGGTCTTCCAGGCGCTCACCGATGTCGAGGGGCGCAACACGGGCGTGCTCGCGCACGGGGTGGACATCAGCGAGCACGTGCTCACGCGGCGCGAGGTGGAGCGGCTGCTGGCGGTGGCCACGGCCGAGCGCGAGCGCGCCGAGGAGGCCAACCGCATCAAGGGCGAGTTCCTGGCGACGATGTCGCACGAGCTGCGCACGCCGCTGAACGCGATCGGCGGCCACGTGCAGCTCCTCGCGCTCGGCGTGCACGGGCCACTCGCGCCGGCGCAGCACAGCGCGCTCGAGCGCGTCGACCGGGCGCAGCGCCACCTGCTCGGCCTGATCAACGACCTGCTCAACTACACCAGGCTCGATGCGGGGAAGGTCGAGTACGCGATGGAGGCGGTGGACGTGTGTGCCGTCGTCGACGACGTGCTCCCGCTGATCGAGCCGCAGCTCGTCGCGCGCGGGCTGCGGCTCGAGCTGCCGCGCCGGCGCCGTCCGCTGCTGGCGTGGGCCGATCGCGACAAGCTCGGGCAGGTGCTCGTGAACCTCCTCGCGAACGCGGTGAAGTTCACGCCGCCGCCCGCCGAGGGGCGACCGGGCGTGGTGCGCATCGAGCTCTCGGCGCGCGGTGCGGCGCCGGGCGCGGTGCGCATCCGCGTGCGCGACACCGGGATCGGCATCCCGCGCACCAAGCTGCAGGTGATCTTCGATCCGTTCGTGCAGCTCAACGCGGGCTACACGACGACCACCCCCGGGACCGGGCTCGGGCTCGCGATCAGCCGTGACCTGGTGCGCGGGATGGGTGGCGAGCTGCGCGTGCAGAGCGTGGAGGGCGAGGGGTCGTGCTTCACGATCGCGTTGCGGCGCTGCACGGCGGACGAAGGTGAGGCAGCCGACGGAGCGCCGCCGGTCGCCGAGCGGCGTGCGGCGGGCGAGCGGCGCGTGCAGCGCGATCGTCGTCGCGGGAGCGAGCGGCGGCGCGGACGCGGGGGACGCGCGTCCGGCTGACGGCGGCACGTCGCTCGCACCGGGACGCGTGTCCCCATCCCCGAGCCCCCGTGCGCGCTCCGCATCCCTGCGCCTGTCGGAACACGCCGGTCGCGGGCGTGCGCCTCCGTCCCGTCATGTCGACGCGTGTCGTCATCGCGTGCGAGGCGACCGACTCGCACGCCGGGTGGCGAGGGTAGCGACGATGCCGATCTCGCCCGGTCGCCGCCTCCGCGCGCTCCGCGACCGCCTGCTCGGCACGCTCTGGTTCGTGCCGGCGCTCCTCGTCGCCGGAGCGCTCGCGCTCGCCGCGGGGATGGTCGAGCTCTCGGCACGCGTGGACGCCGAGGCGCTCGCGCGCTGGCCGCGGCTCTTCGGCGCGGAGCCCGACAGCTCGCGATCGATCCTGTCGGCGGTGGCGAGCGGCATGATCACCGTCGCCGGGCTGACCTTCTCGCTGACGATGGTGGCGGTCACGCAGGCGAGCACGCAGTACACGCCGCGCGTGCTCCGCAGCTTCATGGCCGACCGGTCGAACCAGGTGGTGCTCGGCGTCTTCGTCGGGATCTTCGCCTACTGCCTGGTGGTGCTGCGCACGATCCGGAGCGACATCGAGGGGACGCCGTTCGTCCCCTCGCTGGCGGTCGTCCTCGGCATCGCGCTCGCCATCGTCGGCATCGGCGTGCTGATCTACTTCGTGCACCACATCGCCAGCACGCTGCAGGCCTCGAGCCTGATCGCGCGCGTGGCGCGGGAGACGGCGGCGGCGATCGACTCGCTCTTCCCGGAGACGCTGGGGGCCGAGGGGAGCGGCGACGCGACCGAGGTGACGCGCATCGCGGCCGCCGTGGGGCGGTGGCACGCGGTGCCGGCGCGGGTCACCGGATACGTGCAGGCGGTCGACGAGTCGCGCCTGCTCGCGCTCGCGGTGCGCGCGGGGCACCTCGTCCGGATGGAGCGTGGTGTGGGCGACTTCGTGATCGCGGGGCAGCCGCTGGCGTCGATCGCCGTCGACGGGCCTCCGACGACGACGGCGCGTGGCGACCGTGCCGTGGCGCCGGCGGCAGGCGCGTCGTCGCTCGACGCGATCGCGCACCGGCTCGTGCGCGCGTGGACGATCGGCGAATTCCGCACCGTGGAGCAGGATGCGGCGTTCGGCGTGCGCCAGCTGGTGGATGTGGCGCTGAAGGCACTGTCGCCGGGCATCAACGACAGCACCACGGCGGCGAGCTGCATCGACTACCTCGGCGCGCTCCTCGTGCGCGTCGCCGATCGTCGCATCGAGTCGCCGCTGCGCACGCATCCGGACGATGTGGGTGGCCGCGAGGCCGGACGCGCGCCGGGCTCCGGTGCGGCGGCGATGGAGCGCGCGCCGGTTCGCGTGCTCGCCCGCGGCCCCAGCTTCCACGGGCTGCTGCGACTCGCCTGCGACGAGATCCGTCGCTGCGCGGGCGGCAACGTGCGGGTGCTCGACCAGCTCGCGACGATGCTCGCCATGGTCGCCGAGGCGACGGAGCGCCCCGATCGACGCCGCGCGATCCTCGAGCAGCTCGCGCTCCTGGACGAGGTGGCGCGCCGGACGGTGCAGGCTCCGGCCGAGCGGGAGGCGCTGCGGCACGCCTGCGCGGAGGCGGTGGCGGTGGCGAGCCGTCCCACGCTGCCGCGATCAGCGTGACGGGTGCGGTGTTCCGGGGACGTGGTGCCCGCGATGCGCCTGCGTGTCACGCCTCTCGCGCGTGGACGCGGAGGGGACCACGCTGAGCGTGCCGTCGGTCTCGAGGACGACGGTGTCCGCATCGGCGATGCCGAGGAGCCCTGCCGCACGCACCGCCGCCTGCACCTCGGCCTCGATGACGCGCTCCCTCCGCATGGCGTCGTGCAGGAGCATGCCCCGATGGACGAGGAGCGCCGGCTCGCTGCGCACGAGCCGACGGACGCGCGCCGACCGCACCGACGCCCAGGTGACCGCGTACTGGAGCCCGGCGAGCATCGCGAAGGCGAGCGCTCCCTGCGCCCACGCGACATCCTTCGAGGTGAGCACCGAGGCGAGCGTCGACCCGAGCGAGACGGTGACCACGAGATCGAAGGCGTTGAGCTTGGCGAGCGTGCGCTTGCCGGTGATGCGGAGGACGAGCACCAGTGTGGCATAGGCGGCAATGCCGACCACCAGCGTGCGGCCGAGCACCGCCCAGCCCGGGAACCACGCATCGGGGGTCATGACGGCGACCGGTCGTCCGGTGTGTCCGCCCGGCTCCCGCGATCGTCCGGCAGGAGGACGACCGTGTGCGGGTAGGGCATGTCGATGCCTGCGGTGTCGAGCGCCTCCTTGATCGCCGTGGCCACACGGTCACGCACGGTGAGCACGGTGGCCTGCTCGCTCGCGGTCCAGAAGTAGACGACGAGGTTCACGCTCGACGGGGCGAGCTCCTCGACGTGGGCCAGCGGGGGCGGCTCGGGCGCCACGCCGTCGGTGCCGCGCACGACGCCGAGGATCGTCTCGCGCGCCGTGCCGATCGGGTCACCGTAGCCGATGCCGACCGTGAAGCGCACGCGTCGCAGCGGATAGTGCGTGCGCACGAGGACGCTGCTCGTGTAGACGTCGCCGTTGGGGATCACCACACGTTCGCCATCGTAGGTCAGCAGCCGGGTGGATCGCGTCGTGATCTCCTGCACCGTCCCCTCCCATTCCTTGACGCGGATCTGGTCGCCCACCACGAACGGCCGGCGCAGCAGGATGAGGATGCCGGCGAAGAAGTTCTGCAGGATGTCCTTGAACGCGAAGCCGACCGCCACGGAGGTGATGCCCAGCCCCTTCACCAGGTCGCCCGGGCGGAAGGTCGGGAACACGACCACCGCCGCGACGAGGATGCCGAGGAGCGACAGCGTCGCCACGGCGAGCGAGCCGAAGACGTCGGCGAGCTGCGGGTCGAGCCGCGTGCGCTGCCCGGCGGCGTGCGCGAGCCGCCGGACGAGTCGCCCGGCCAGCCAGAAGGCCACGATGACGACCAGTCCGACGACGAGATGCGGGAGCCGCTCGACCAGGGCATCGGCCATCGCCTGCAGCGAGCGCCCGACCGCATCGAACGCGGTGCCGGTGCGCTCCACGGCGTCGGTCACGCTCCCTTCGGATTGCCGGGCGATGATGCCGAACGTGGCGGTGCGATGCGCGACGTGAGGCACGGGGCCAACGACGACGCCGGGAGCGGTCACGTGGCGCTCCCGGCGTCGCCCGATCAGCGTGACTCGAGCCGTACCGAGTCGGCCATCACGTACGCGGCCTGGCGACCGAGCGCGTCGCGATCGGTGTCGCGCAGCTTCCACTCCGTGTTCTGCTCCGTCAGCTCGGTCGGCATGCGCACGACCGTCCCCCAGATGCGCACCGTCGTCCCCGCATCGACGGCACCATCGGGCGCCGTGCTCGGGAGCGACTGGTTGCCGCGCACCACGAAGGCGCGCGCGGACGCGTTGCCGATCCAGAAGCCGCGGTCGCTCACGGCCTCGATCACCGGCACGCCGGTGAGCTCGACGCGCCGTCCCGCAAGATCGCCCGACGACGACGCGGCGACCATCGTCCAGTCGGTGATCACGTCGCCGCTGGCGGCGGCAGCGGGAGCCGCCACCGCGGGTGCCGTGGTCACGTCGCCGCCGGCGACGCGCTCGCGATCACCATCGGTGTCGCGGCCGAGCAGCCACCACGCGAGCAGCGCGAGCAGCAGCGCGCCGAGGATGATCCAGAGCCAGTTCGTGCCCTTCTTCTTCTCGATCCTGATCTCCGCCATGGAGACGCTCCGTGTGCAGGGTGGGTGAGGCGCAGGCGGCGGAGACGCCGCCCGCGCCCGCCGTCAGCGGTCGAGACGCCGGGCGGCGTCGGTGTCCATGTCGCGGTCGATGTCCACGCGCTCGCGGCGCACCGTCTCCTCGACCACACGATCCTCCACGTGCGCCTCCTTCCGGATCACGACCTCCTCCACCGGGACGACGCGCTTCTCGGTCACGATCTCCTCGGCCATGAGCGGGACGCGGATCGTCTCGCCATCGGCGTCGATCGTGGCGCCCGTGGCGGCGTTCGTGTCGGCGCTGATCGGGCGCCGCTCGATGGTGACCTCCTCGTGCATGACCGGGACGCTCTCGCGCACGTGCTCGGTCTCGACCGTCTTGCGCACCTCGACCTCGCCCACGGTGGTGGCGCGCTTGCCGACGGCGAGCCGCTCCTCGTGCAGCGTGAGGTAGGCGCCCCTGGCGCGATCGGCGTTCACGCGATTGCCGAAGAAGCGCGAGTCGTCGTGTCGCGCGTCGGTCGCGTCGAAGCGGCTCGTGTCGGCGAGGCCGAGGGTGCCGAGGCCGGCCGCGTCGAGGTCGACGATGACGTCGTCGCGCTCGTCGTCGAGCTGGGCCGATGCGACCGGGACGTGCACACGGCTCGTGCCGACCGCCTGCAGCTCCTCGGCGAGCTCGACGTCGAGGTAGCGGACACGCATCGCCTCGCGATCGACGAGCAGCTCCCTCACCGTGCCGATGGTGCGCCCGTCGCGCGTACGCACCTCCCAGCCGCGCGGATCGGGATAGCCGTCGGCGACGCCGAAGTCGTCGAGTTCGTCGAGGCGCGCGAGCGCGCCGGTGGACTGCCGGTCGTGCGGGGTGGTGTCGTCTCGCATGAAGACCTCCGTGGAGCGGTGCTGCGATCCGGGGGTGTGGCGTCGCCGCGCGTGGCGTGAACCTGCGGGGCGCGCCGGGGCCGTGATGGATGCGTGCACGTCGCGTGCTGCGCGGCGGGGCGCGCATGCGTCACTCTTTCGCGGTCGTGCGCGGCCCGCGCATTGCGCCGCCTGCCGGCATGCCGGACGACCTGCGCTACGTCGTGCTCCTCTTCGCCCTCTTCGTGGTGCCGCGCGTGCTGCAGCGCTACCGGCTGCCGGCGGCGATCACCGCCTTCCTGCTCGGCGCGGCGGCGGCGTTCTCGGGACGCGCGCTGATCCCCGAGGGCCCCACGCTGCCGCTGCTCGCCACCTTCGGCATCTCGGCGATGTTCCTCGTGGCAGGGCTCGAGGTGAACGTGGCCGAGCTCCGGGCCGGTGCGCGCGTGATCGGCGAGCATCTCGCCATCCGGGCGGTGGTGCTGCTCGTCGCGGGGGCGGTGGTCTCGGCGACGCTCGACGTGGGCGCGCGGCCGGCGGCGCTGGTGGCGCTCGCGCTGTTCACGCCATCCACCGGCTTCATCCTCGACTCGTTGCCGGCGCTCGGCGTCGGTCGCGAGGAGCAGTTCTGGATCCGCGCCAAGGCGATCGCCACCGAGCTGGTGGCGCTGGCGGTGCTCTTCGTGACGCTGCAGTCGACGTCCGTGGCGCGCCTGACGCTGGCGACGGCGGCGCTGGTGGCGATGGTGACGGTGCTCCCGCCGCTGCTGCGCATCTTCGCGGCGCGCATCGCGCCGCTCGCGCCGCGCTCGGAGTTCTCGTTCCTGCTGATGCTCGCGGTGGTGGCCGCGTACCTCACCAAGCAGCTCGGCGTCTACTACCTGGTGGGGGCGTTCCTCGTGGGGGCGAGCGCGCAGTTCCTGCGCGAGCGCGTGCCGGCGCTGTCGAGCGAACGGCTGGTGCACGCCGTGGAGGCGTTCGCGTCGGTGTTCGCGCCGTTCTACTTCTTCAATGCCGGGATGCACCTGCGCGCCGCCGACTTCTCGCGCACGGCGGTGCTGGCCGGGCTGGTGCTGCTGGTGGTCTGCGTGCCGCTGCGCCTCGCGCTCGTGCTCGGCCACCGCGCGCTGGCCTTCCGCCAGCCGTGGCGCACGGGGCTCCCGGTGGCCGTCGCGCTCACGCCGACGCTCGTCTTCACGCTCGTGCTGGCGGAGATCCTGCGCGACCGCTTCGCGGCGGCGCCGTGGCTGGTGGGGGCGCTGATCATCTACACCGTGGGGAACACGCTGCTGCCGGGCTTCGTGCTGCGCGGGCGCGCGGCGACGGAGTTCGATGCGCTCACACCGGCCGACGACGGGCGCGGAGGGCACACCCGGGGACGCGGGGCGGGTGACGAGGGGGCCGGGCCGCCGCCGGATGCCGGCACGGTGGTACCGCCCGCGGCGACGGGACGGGACCGGCGGGGGGCGCGCATGGTGCACGACTGACCGAGGGTACCGGCCCGACGCGCTCGCGTGCTCGACGCGCGCCTCGGGGGGCGCCGCCTCCGTGCCGTTCGCACCACGCGGGTGCCGACCGCGTCGCCGCCGTGCCGTCCGCGACACGACGCGTCGCGCCGGCGAGGTGGCGCGATAGACTCCGGGGGTGTCGACCACGCACGCCGTCACGCCACCCGTCGCCACCGCGCCCGCCGCCCGCGATCGCCCGTGGCCGACGCGCGGCGAGTGGCTGGTCATCGTGGCGGCGTGGGGGGCGTGGGCGCTCCTGTCGATCGCACCGCGCATCGCCGACGCGCGATGGGGCGACCGGGCCGGT
>JALOPO010000512.1 GCA_025453855.1 Gemmatimonadaceae bacterium | reverse complement strand
GGCATGCCGCGCAGGATCTGGCTCGTGTACGAGACGAGCAGCTGCAGCATCCAGGGGAGCGCGACGAGGAAGATCGCCGAGACGCCGACGAGCTTGGGGAGGAAGGCGAGCGTCTGCTCCTGGATGGAGGTGACGCTCTGGAGGATCGAGACCACGAGCCCGATGCCGAGCGCCGTGACGAGCATGGGGGCGCTGACGAGGAGGGCGAGGTAGATCGCGTTGCGGGCGAGGTCGACGATCTGGGCGTGCGACATGGGGACCGGACGGAGTGAGGTCGGTGACGGCCCGATGGAAAAGCAGGCCCGGTGCCAGTGCCGGGCAACCTCGTCCGGATGTCTCATGTCGTTGTACTGCAGCCACTTGCGTGTTTCCGGCCGAGTCGGCGCGGAGGCGGCAAGGGGTGCTTGGCGGCAGGAACTGCCGGCCGGTCACGGCGTCGCTTGCCGGACCGGGTGGTGTGCGGTCGGTCGGCAGCTGTTGCCGGCGCGGGGCGGCTGCGGGCCCGGAGCCGGTGGCCGGAGGGGTGTCAGGAGGGGATTGTCGGCGCGGCGGGGGCGGGGCTGAAGCGGGTACGAGTGGCGGGGCCGGCGGGTCGCCCAGGCCGCCTCAGGTCACCGCGTCGCGCTCGGTCGAATCCGAGCGCGCTCGAGCAGCACCGCGACATCGACGGTGACCGGCTCCGCCCCGGGCGCTGGCCGCCACACGAGGGTGGGCACGGCACGCCGCCGACCCGTTTCGGTACGTTCGGTGGCGCTGCCGTCCTCGAGGTCGATGACCCAGTACGCGGGGACGCCGTGCCGGCGATACCAATCGCTCTTGCGGCGCAGGTCGCGCGCACGACTCCTCGGGCTCGTGATCTCGATGGCGAGCAGGACGCGCCCGACGTCGACATGTCCGGGATCAGCGGCATCGTCACGGCGGCAGACCAGGAGATCGGGCTGCACCACGTCCTCGTCGCTGCCCCACACGTCGACTGGTGCCGGCATCACGTCCAGGGGCAGCGCACGTGCCTCGATCGCCGCGTGCAACAGTACCGACAGTTGCAGCACGATCCGCTGGTGCGGCGTGGCCGGTGCCGGGGTCATGCACAGCACCCCGTCGATGATCTCCCACCGACTGCGTTCGTCGGGGATCGCGTCGCGATGCGCGCGCGTCCAGACGACGCCCGGCGACGGCGTCGGCGCGCGGGGGCCGGCGGCCGGCGTGAGGACCATGGCCATAGGATAGCTCCGGCCGGGGTGCGAGTGGAGGAGGCGTGACGCACGCACGATGGATGGCGCCGGCGCCGAGCACTGCGGTAACCCGATTCATGCGCGCGATGTCGATCGCGCGCGGTGGGCGGGGTACCACACGCTACGCACGTGCGGTGTGCGATGCGTCATCATTCCAGCGCACGCGCGACCCTATGGTGCCAGGCACCTCTGGCACCACACGTTGCGCACGTGCGCCGCGCAGGCCCGCGGCGCCAGGCACCTCTGGCACCCCCGGGGGGTGCCAGAGGTGCCTGGCACCGCGGGGGCGCACGCGGGAGCTCTCGTCCCCATCCAGCCCATATCCGTCCTCATGTGCGGTCGCTTCGGACTCACCAATCCGTCCCGCCTCGACCTCGACCGGCTGCTGGCCGAGGTGAACGTGCACGCGGTCGCCGATGACGTGCCGGCCGAGATCGTGCCGCGCTACAACATCGCGCCGTCGACGCGCGTGCTCGCGGCATTCGAGAAGCGCGCGAAGGGCGACGAGCCGCCGGTGCGCGGGCTCGCGACGCTCAAGTGGGGCTTCGTGCCCCACTGGGCGAAGGAGGCGAGCATCGGCAACCGGCTCGCCAACGCGCGGGCCGAGACGGTGGCGAGCACGCCCGCGTTCCGCGACGCGTGGAAGGGGGCGCAGCGCTGTCTCGTGCCGGCCGACGTCTTCTACGAGTGGAGCGACGTGCCAAGCCGGTGCGTCAGCCGTGGGCGATCGCGATGCGCGACGGGGCGCCGTTCTGCTTCGGTGGGCTGTGGAGCACGTGGCGCGGGCCGAAGGATGCGCTGGACCCGGTGGCGCCGCTGCACACGGTGACGCTCATCACCACCGCGGATGCCGGTGATCGTGCCGCGTGTGCTGTGGGACGCGTGGCTCTCACGCGGGACACCGCTCGACGAGGCCGCGGCGATGCTCGACCGCTATCCGGCGAACGAGATGCGGGCGTGGAAGGTGAGCCGGGCGGTGAACACGCCGCGGAACGACGGGCCGGCGCTGCTGGTGCCCGTGGCGTGAACGCACTGGCACCGTACGTCGGGAGGCGTCCGCTGCGTCGAAGGGGCTTGGTAGCGGAACCGCGAAACGCGAAGGGCGCGAAGGCAACGGAAAGAACGGCGGGGGACTGCGTCGCGTGAACGCCTTGCGTTCGCACGTCTGCGAGCGTCCGCTGCGTCGAAGGGGCTTGGTAGCGGAACAGCGAAACGCGAAGGGCGCGAAGGCGACGGAAAGGACGGCGGGGGCCTTGGTTGCGCCGCGCCTGCGTCACGGCACGGCGGCACGGTTCAAGGAACACACTCGCCAGCCTCATGAGCGCGGCACGACAGGAGCCGGTCCTTTCCGTTGCCTTCGCGCCCTTCGCGTTTCGCTGTTCGCGATGATGGCCGGGTCGGACAACCAAACCATCCCGCGCACGGAACTACGCCGGCACGCGCGCCTCGCCCACCGGCGCCCGCAGCCCCAGCTCCACCAGCTCGGCGTCGGTGAGCACGCCTTCGGCCGTCTCGTTGATCAGCTGGTCGACGACCGCCTTGAGGTCGCCGGTGCGATGGAACGCGGCCAGCTGCCGGTCGGCACTCGACCCTTCCTGCAGGATGCGATAGGCGTGCTCCACCTCGCTCCGCGTCCCGAGCTCGTCGATCGTGTCGCCGATGAACCACTCGAGGAACTCGCGCACGAGCTGCGGCGCCGGGAGCTCGATCTGCTTGCCGAAGTCGATCAGCTTGCCGGAGAGCCCGTAGCGGACCGCGCGCCACTTGTTCTCCTCGATGAGCGCCGAGCTGTAGACACGGAACGTCGTGTTGTCGCGCCGCATCTTGTAGAGCTTCATGATCAGCGCCTGCAGGATCGCCGCGATCGCCACCGCCTCGTCGACGCGCGTGCAGACGTCGCAGACGCGGAACTCGAGCGTCGGGTACTTGCTGTGCGGGCGGATGTCCCACCAGATCTTGTGCGGGCCGGCGATCGACCCCGTCCCCATGAGCGTGTCGATGTACGCCTTGAAGTCGTAGTCCGAGTTCAGGATCGGCGGCACGCCCGAGCGCGGGAAGGCGCGGAAGACGACGCTGCGATAGCTCTTCAGCCCCGTCTCGCGCCCGTACCAGAAGGGCGAGCTGCTGGTGAGGCAGAGGATGTGCGGCAGGAAGTAGCGCGCCACGTTGCAGGCATCGATCATGAACTCCCGATCCTCGATGCCGATGTGCACGTGCGTGCCGAAGATCAGGAGCCGCTGCGCGAGGTCGCCCATGTCGGCGCGCGTGCCGAGGTAGTGCTCGTACGGGGTGATCTCCTGCGTCTGCCAGTTCGCGAACGGGTGCGTCCCGGCGGCGGCGATGCGGTACCCCTTCCGCGCCGCGAGCTCCATCACGCCGCGCCGCAGCTTGACGAGCTCCGTGCGGACCTCGGCCGGGGTCTGGCAGACGTTCGTGCCGACCTCGACGATGGACTGGTGCAGCTCGGGCTTCACCTGCGTGAGCACCCGGTGATCCTCGGCCAGCAGCTGCGTCACGTACGACACGAGGTCGCGCGACGCGGGGTCGATGATCTGGTACTCCTCCTCGACGCCGAGCGTGAGCGAAGGGGGCTTCATCATCGGGCGGGCGGGGCGTGGGCGCGCGCGGGGGTGCCGACGGTCGGGCCCCCTTGGCCAGCATACTCACGGCACGAGCG
>JALOPO010000511.1 GCA_025453855.1 Gemmatimonadaceae bacterium | reverse complement strand
CTCCACCGCCAGCGTCAGGCCGAGGCAGACGGCGGTCGTCATGTTGATCCAGAGGATCTGCACCGGGAGGATCGGGAGCGCGATGCCGGCCGCGATCGCCACCAGGATGACGAGCCCTTCGCCGATGTTGGTGGGGAGCGTCCAGGCGAGGAACTTGACGAGGTTGTCGAAGACGCCGCGCCCCTCCTCGACGGCGGCGGCGATGGTGGCGAAGTCGTCGTCGACGAGGACCATGTCGGACGCCTCGCGCGCGACGTCGGTGCCGGCGATCCCCATCGCCACGCCGATGTCGGCGGCGCGCAGCGCGGGAGCATCGTTCACCCCGTCGCCGGTCATCGCCACCACGTGGCCGCGCCGCTGCAGCGCCTCGACGATGCGCAGCTTCTGCTCGGGGGCGACGCGGGCGAAGACGGTGGTGCGCGCGACGGTGTCGGCGAAGTCGGCGGTCGGCACGCGCGCGAGCTCGGCGCCGGTGAGGGCGTGCAGCGTGCCGTCGGCGTCACGCAGGCCGATGCGTGCCGCGATGGCGCGCGCCGTCCCCACGTGGTCGCCGGTGATCATCTTCACGGAGATGCCGGCGCGATGGCACGCCGCCACCGCCGCCGCGGCGGCCTCGCGCGGCGGATCGAGCATTCCGACGAGGCCGAGCAGGACGAGGTCGCCGATGCCCGATTCGTCGAGCGGTGCCGTCGGCTGCTCGTCGATGCGCTCGGCGATCGCGAGCACGCGGAGTCCGTCGGCGGCGAGCGCCTCGGCGTCGCGATGCACCTGCGCGGCGTCGAGTGCGATGCGGCGACCATCGGAATCCTGCGCCGTGGTGCAGCGCGCGAGGACGCGCTCCACCGCGCCCTTCACGACGAGGCGCGCGCCGGCCCCCTCCGCATGCCGCGTCGCCATCCACTGCCGCTCCGAGGCGAACGGGAGCGCGCCCGTGCGCGGTGTGGCGGCCTGGATCGCGACGAGATCGACGCCGCCCTTGCCCGCCGCCACCAGCAGCGCCGCCTCGGTGGGATCGCCGGTGATCGTCCATCGCCCCTCGGCATCGCGGCCGAGCGACGCGTCGTTGCAGCGCACGCCTGCGGTGAGCAGGGCGCGCAGGGCAGGCGACTCGACGGCCGCGTCGACGGTGGGGATGATCGTGCCCACCGGCTCGTAGCCGAGCCCCGTCACGTGCCAGTGCGCGCGGTCGATGACGAGCTGCTGCACCGTCATGGCGTTCTCGGTGAGCGTCCCGGTCTTGTCGCTGCAGACGACCGTGGTGCTGCCGAGCGTCTCGACGGCGGGGAGGCGGCGGATGATCGCGCGCCGGCGCGCCATGCGCGCGACGCCGATGGCGAGCGTGATGGTGAGCGCCGCCGGGAGCCCCTCGGGGATCGCGGCCACCGCGAGCGCGACGGCGGCGAGGAGCATGTCGAGCGGCTGCTCGCCCCGCAGCGTGCCGACGAGCACGAGCACGACGGCGAAGCCGAGGATGAGCGCCAGCAGGATGCGGCTGAAATGCTCGAGGCGTCGCGTGAGGGGCGTCTCGAGCTGCTGCGCGGTGGCGAGGAGCTCGGCGACGCGTCCGATCTCGGTGGCATCGCCGGTCGCGACGACCAGGCCGCGCGCCGTGCCGCGCGTGACGTGCGTCGACGCGTAGGCCATGGTGCGGCGATCGCCGAGCGGCGTGGCGGCGTCGAGTGTGGCGGCGGCGTCCTTGGCCGAGGGGAGCGACTCGCCGGTGAGCGCCGACTCGTCGATGGCGCACTCGGCGCTCTCGAGCAGCCGCAGGTCGGCCGGGACGCGGTCGCCGCCCTCGAGGAGCACGATGTCGCCCGGGACGAGCATCGCGGCGTCGATGCGGTCGCGGCGTCCGTCGCGGACGACCGTCGCCGGCGTGGCGAGGCGTCCCGCGAGCGCATCGATGGCGGCGCGTGCGCGCCACTCCTGCGCGAAGCCGACGAGCGCGTTGAGCACGACGACGCCGGCGATCACCGCCGCGTCGAGCCGAGGAGGATGAGGACGAGCGGGGCGCGGAACTGCGCGAGGAGGAGCGTGGCCGGGCCGGGGCCGCGACGGCGCGTGAGGACGTTCGCGCCGTGGCGCGCGCGGCGGCGCGTCGCGTCGTCGGTGGCGAGGCCGCGCGCGGCTTCGACGTCGTGTGCGGCGAGCGCCAGCGCGACGGGCTCGGCGTGCCACGCCGGACCTGCCGTCAGGGCGGCCGGGCGTTCGGTGGTGGTGGCGAGAGGCGTGGACATGCGAGTCGGAACGGGGAACGCGCATGGTGCGCGCACGAGCCCGGCCAGGGAAGCGTCCCCCGGTCACGACTCGTGCGCGCATCGCGCACCCGCTCACCACCCCGGCACGAGCCCGAAGGTGAAGACGCCGCCGCGCTCGCGCTGCCACGGCTGCGCCCAGGTGAGCTCGAGGCGCACACCGCCGGCGTTCATGCGCAGCGACACCCCGCCGCTCGCCACGATCCCGCGTGCCGTCCCTTCGGCGAGGCGGAGCCGCAACGGATCGCCGGCGTTCCACGCGAGCCCGGCGTCGATGAACGGCGCGATCTCGAGACCGGGGACGATGCCGTTGCCGCGCGCCAGGAATTCGTGCACCGGCAGGCGCAGCTCGAGGCTGCCGACGGCGATCCGACTGCCGGCGAGCCGCGCGAGCGCGGGGCAGCCGGCACCCTCGCCACACTCGCCCGCGCCGAACGTGTCGGCGCGATAGCCGCGCACGAGCGTGGGATCGCCGATGAAGATCGGCGCGAGGCGCGTCTCCGCATCGCCGCCATAGCGGCCGAAATGCAGCGCGCGCGCCGCGAGCGTCACGGGCGCGAGCCGCAGGTAGCGCCGCGCGTCGACGAGCGCGGTGCCGAAGCGCACCTCGCCCACCGACTGCCCCGCCTCGATGCGCCAGCGCGACCCCGACTTGGGTGACGTGGGTCCCTGGACCGCGTCGTCGTGCACGAGGGCGATCGTGCTCGTGCCGTACGTCGTGCCGGTGGCGACGAGGCGCTCGGCGGCGCTCCCCACCGCGCGCCCGCCGACGAAGGCGGTGCTGCGCACGATGCCGTCACGCTGCTCGTGCACGCCGCCGACGGCGAGCTCGAGGCGGCGCCGACGCGAGAAGGGATACTGCACGCCGACCGCCCCCTGGTTGATCACGGTGCGCAGCTCCGCCTGCGAGACGACGAGTCTGCACCGCCTGCTGCCCGGTCACGCCACGGATCGGCGTGCGACCGATGGTGGCGAACCAGTTCCAGCGCGATCGCATGTCCTGGTAGACGGCCTGCACACCGATGTCCTCGATGCGCCCCTGCGCGAACACCGACGTCGTGAGGCGCTGCCGGCCGAGGAGGTCGCCGAAGGCGATCCCCGCACCGCCGCCGAGCGTGGCGCCGAACGGACCGCCGGCGATCCCCGCGCCGGGCGTCTGCACGCCTTCCACGCCCCACTGCGCGCGATAGCGGCGCGTGGTCGGTGCTCCCTCGAAGGGGCCCGGCAGCCCGTCGGCCGGCGCGACGAGGCGCGCATCGACGGCGCTCGGCGACGCCGCGTCGTGCGGTGGCAGGACGCCCGCGCCCTCGTCGAGCGCGAGCACCGGCGACGTGCCCTCGAGGGCGATCGTGCGATAGCTGCGGCCGTCGAAGACGGTGGCCACCATCGTTCCCGCCTGCGCGGCGACGGAGAGCGCGGGCGACCGCTCGGTGATGCCGTACACGCCCGACGCGAGCTGCGTGACCGGCGTGATCACTCCCGTCTCGAGTCGCACGGCGTAGACGTCGCTCACGCCGCCGCCGTCGGCGACGACGAAGAGCGTGCGCCCGTCGGGTGACCACTGCGGATTGCTCGTGCGCACGCCGGGAAAGGCGGCATCGAGTGCATCGAGTCCGGGGGCGGGCCGCACGCGCCCCGACGCGGGGTCGAGGAGCGCCACGCGCAGGGGGCCGAAGTCGAGCGTCGCGAGGTCGGTCCCGTCATGCTGGTCGGTGGCGATGGCGAGCATGCGGCCATCGGGCGACCATGCGGGGAGGAGCTCCGCGTAGGCATCGTTCGTGAGGCGGCGCTGCGTGCGCGTGTCGAGATCGACGAGCCAGAGATCGGGCTGGCCGTGGCTCGTGCCGGCGACGGCCAGCGTGCGTCCGTCGGGGGCCCACGCCACGCCGCTGATGCTCTGCACCCCGTCGACGCGCGCGCGGCGCACGCGGGCCCCGCTGCGCGTGTCGACGATGGCAAGCTCGTGATCGCCGCGCCGCGAGATCACGTGCGCGAAGCGGCGCGAGTCGGGGCTCCACGCGCCGGCCGCATAGAGGAAGCTGAGCGCGTCGGCATGCGGCTCGCGCGCCGGCCCCGCGAGCGTGCGCACGACGCGGCCGCTGGCCATGGAGACGAGCTCGAGGTTCATGCCGAAGAACGGGCGCGGCGCGAGCACCGCGAGCCACGCACCGTCGGGCGAGAGCGCCGGTGCGAGC
>JALOPO010000510.1 GCA_025453855.1 Gemmatimonadaceae bacterium | reverse complement strand
TCCGAACGCCCGGACGGAGCCCACGCGCGGTCAGAGCGGCACCAGCCCCGCCCGCAGCCCCCGGCTCACCGCCTCGCTCCGCGTGTGCGCGCCGAGCTTCGCGTAGATCGCCTCGAGGTGGCTCTTCACCGTGCTCGCGCTGATCCCGAGCCGCGCCGCCACCTGCTTGTTGCCGAGTCCCTCGGCGATCGCCCGCAGCACCTCCAGCTCGCGCTCGGTGAGCGGAGCGCCTTCGGTCGCGCCACCGCTCGTGCGCTCGTCCGGGGCCGTCCCGCCGCGGTCACGCGTGCGACGTGACGCGCCGCGCCGGATCGCCTCGGGCGCCAGCACCAGCAGGCCGTCACGCACGGCGCGCGCGGCCGCCAGCAGCTGCCACGGCTCGGCGTCCATCGACAGCCACGCGGCGCGCGGCACGCTCGCCAGCGGGAGCGCGACCAGCGCCGCGGGTTCGCGCACCAGCCACACGGTGGGTTGCGTCGGGAGTGCGCGCTCGCCGGGCCACGCGCGCACCGCCACCGTCGTCGCTGGTGCCGCCGCGACGGCCGCACCGGCGACCATGCGCGTCGCCGCGGCACCATCGCCGTCACGTGCGACGCGATCGAGCAGCGCGCGACCGGCCACCGCGCGATCGAGCACCGTCACCTGCTCGTCGTCGGCGTAGGCCGCGAGGCGCGCCCGCAGCAGCGCGGGCACGCTCGCATCCACGTCGAGCACGAGCGCGTCGCTCACCACCACTGCGCTCCGCTGGCATCGGCGCCGCGCACCGCGGCCACGAAGCGCGCCACGTCGTCCACCGGCACCGCCAGCGCGAGCCCGCCGACGATCATCGTGTTCAGGCCGAGCAGCCGCCCCGCGCTGTCGGCCAGCGGCCCCCCGCTGTTCCCCGGTGCCAGCGCCACGTCGGCGCGCAGCCAGCGTCGTGCCCGCACGTGCGGCGGCAGCGGCGCAAATGCCGGGGCAGGGCCGAGCCCGTGCAGCACCCCGGTCGTCACCGCGTCGGGGATGCCGAGCGGATGGCCGAGGGCGAGCACCAGCGCCCCTGGCCGGAGCGTCGTGAGCGGGGCCGGCGTGATCGCACCCAGCGAGAGGGCGCGTTCGGGGACGAGCACCGCCACGTCCCGCGCCTCGTCGCGCGCGAGCACGCGGGCCGCCACGCGGCGCCCGTCACTGGTGCGGATCATCACGCGTTCGGCGGTCGCGACGTGCGCGTTGGTGACGATCGTCCCCGCGTCATCCCACGCCACGCCGCTCCCGATGCCGCGGCGCCCCGTTTCCACGGCCACGGTCGCCGCACGCAGCGACGCCGTGACCGTGTGCAGGTCGCCAGCCAGCGCGGCGAACGGAAAGGGCGCCATCAGCGCCCCCGCGGCCGCTCGCCGACCGTCACGCCGATCGTCTCCATCGCGCCGCCGCGCACCACCGTCGCGTCGATGCGCGTCCCCACCGGCGTGCGGTGCAGCACGCCGAGCACTTCCTCGTGGTGCGAGACGCGGGTGCCGCCGAGCGCCACGAGCACGTCGCCAATGAGCATCCCGGCCTGCGCGGCCGGACCGTCGTGCTCGGCGTCGATCACCACCAGCCCGCCGTGCCCCTCGAGGCCGAGTCGCTCGCGCGCCGCGTCGCTGAAGCGCACCTGCTGCATGCTCGCGCCGAGCCAGCCGCGGCTCACGCGCCCGCCACCGGCCATGAGCGCATCGAGCACGCGATCGATCGTCGTGTCCGGGATGGTGACCGCGAGCGGGCGTGAGAGCCCGCCCGAGTTGATCCCCGCGATCGCGCCGCTCGCCGTCACCAGCGGACCGCCGCCGAAGCCGGGATAGAGCGACAGGTCGCTCTGGATGCGCCGATCGAGCGTCCCGCCGCGCCAGGTGCGCCACGCGTCACCCACCGCGCTCACCGCACCGAAGGCGACCTGCGCGCCATCGGTCGCAGCGCGGCGAGATCGGTCGCGGGGTCGCGCCCGATCAGCGAGGCGCGCACACGATGCCCGTCGGGGAGGAGGACGTGGATGTCGTTCGGGCGCTTGACCGTGGCGTCGGTGGTGACGATCACGCCGTCGCGCCAGTGCACGCCGGTGCTCGGCAGCCGCGGGCGCGCGTCGACGGCGACGGTGCTGCGCGCCGCATGCGCGACGGCCGCGGCGAGCTGGTCGGAGAGATCGGTGAGGAGCGTGGCGGACATGGGACCCTCGTGCGTGAATGCACGGCGCACCACGATGGTGCACCGACTGCGAGGGAAGGTGCGAGGGGGCGACCGCGCGCCCCATCGGCCGATCGGCGGGGACGGACGCGCGCGTCGTCGCACGGCTCCCGGAGCGGACCACGACGCACGGATGCCGCGGCACGGCCACCGAGGCGCCGGGCGCCCGCGGCGGCGATCGTCCCCGCGACCCGTTCCGGTGCCCCCGATGATCATGCCCGCCGCCATGCCGACCCCCGCCGTCACCGACGTCCTCGTCGCCCGTGCCCTCGACTGGCTCGAGGCACGCCTCGCCGCGGGCGACGGGGCCCCGCGTCTCGCCGATGCCGCCGCCGCCGTGGGACTCAGCGCGCCGCAGCTCCGCCGGCGGTTCACGCTCGCGACCGGCGTCTCGCCCGCCGCGTGGGTCCGCGCCCGACGCGCGCACGCGTTCCGCGTCGCGCTGCGGCGCGAGCCGACGGTGAGCGCG
>JALOPO010000058.1 GCA_025453855.1 Gemmatimonadaceae bacterium | reverse complement strand
TTGGCGACGTCGGCGGCGATGCGGACGTGGCAGGCCATCGCCAGTTCGCAGCCGCCGCCGAGCGCGAAGCCGTTCACGGCGGCGATGACGGGCTTGGGGCTGCGCTCGAACTTCGCGAAAGCGGCCTGCCCGCGGCGGGCGCGCGCGATGCCCTCCATGGGCGTCTGCGTGGCGAGCTCGCCGATGTCGGCGCCGGCCACGAAGGCGCGTCCGGCGCCGGTGAGGATGACGCCCGCGACGGCCGGGTCGGCCACGGCCTGCTCGATGGCCGCGCCCAGCTCGGCGATGGTCGCGTCGTTGAGCGCGTTGAGCTTGTCGGGGCGGTTGACCGTGATCGTGGCGATCCGGTCGGCGACGTCGTAGCGGAGAAAGTCGAAGGCCATGGCGACGGGCGGGCAGGAGAGGGGCGCCGGAGGCCGGCGCGGGCGGCAATCTACCGTGGCGTCCGACGGCGCTCCCGCGGTCGTCGGTCGGTCCGCGCCCGGTGCCAGGCACCGGGACACCGAGCGCGCACCGGGCGCGCGATCCCCGCATCGGCGCGCCCGGCGCCGCGCGATAGCTTGGCCGGCATGTCGGCCCCCCTCGTCCCGCCCCCGCCCGTCACCGTCGTCGACATCTCGCCGGCCGGCGACACGCTCCGCATCCTCGACCAGACGCGCCTCCCGGGCGAGGAGTGCTACCTCGAGCTCCGCGACATCGGGCGGATGGTCGAGGCGATCCGCTCGCTGCGCGTCCGCGGCGCGCCGGCGATCGGCGTCGCGGCCGGCTGCGGGATGGCGGTGCTCGGCTACCACGGCGCGATCGCGGCGCGCGTGGGCGCCGACTTCGATGCCATCCTCATGGAGTCCGCCGACGACCTGCGACGCACGCGCCCGACGGCGGTGAACCTCGCACGGGCCGTCGACCGCGTGCTCGCGGCGGGGATGATCCGCGATGCGCGCGAGCCGTACGCGGTGCGGGCGCGGCGCATGCGCGACGAGGCGATCGCCATCCGCGACGAGGATCGCGCGATGTGCGACGCGATCGGCCGGCACGGCGCGACCTTCGTGCGCGACGGGATGCGCGTGCTCACGCACTGCAACGCGGGGGCGCTCGCGACCGCGGGGATCGGCACCGCGCTGGCGCCGATCTACGTGGCGCACGCGCGCGGCCAGCAGGTGCACGTCTGGGCCGACGAGACGCGACCGCTCCTGCAGGGCGCACGCCTCACCGCCTGGGAGCTGCAGCGCGCCGGCGTGCCGGTGACGGTGTGCAGCGACGGGATGGCGGCGACGCTCATGCGCGAGGGCGCGGTCGACCTGGTCATCGTGGGCGCCGACCGGATCGCCGCCAACGGCGACGTGGCGAACAAGATCGGGACCTACGGCGTGGCGGTCGCCGCGCGGCACCACGGCATCCCGTTCGTCGTCGCGGCGCCGCGCACCACGATCGACCGGCACTGCGCGAGCGGGCACGCGATCCGCATCGAGCAGCGCTCGCCCGACGAGCTGCGGCGGCTCGGCGACCGCCTCGTGATCCCCGAGGCGGTGCCGGTGCACAACCCGGCCTTCGACGTGACGCCGTTCCCGCTGGTGACGGCGATCGTGACCGACGTGGGCGTGCATCACCCGCCCTACGACTTCCGCGACTTTCCCACCTGACCACGCCCGCCATGGCCCCGCGCTCCGTCCTCGCCCTCGACCAGGGCACCACCGGCTCGACCGCCCTCGTGATCGCCGCCGACGGCGCGGTGCTCGGGCGCGGCTATCGCGAGTTCGCGCAGCACTTCCCGCAGCCGGGGTGGGTGGAGCACGAGCCGATGGACCTGGTGAACGCGACGCTCGACGCCGCGCGCGAGGCGCTGGCGATGGCGCGCACCACGCCGGAGTGCATCGGGATCACGAACCAGCGCGAGACGCTCGTCGTCTGGGAGCGCGCGACGGGCGTGCCGGTGCACCGCGCCATCCTCGTGCTCGATCCCTACTTCACCGCCACCAAGCTCGAATGGCTCCTCCGCCGCGACGACGCGATCGCGCGCCGCGCCGCGGCGGGCGAGCTGTGCGCGGGGACGGTCGATGCGTGGCTCATCTTCCAGCTCACCGACGGCGCGACCTTCGCCACCGACCCGACGAACGCCAGCCGGACGATGCTCTACGACATCGACGCGCGCGCGTGGAGCGACGAGCTGTGCGCGCTCTTCGGCGTGCCGCGCGCGATGCTCCCGGCGGTGCGGCCGAGCCGCGGCGACTTCGGCACGGCGGCGGCGCGGCACTTCGGCACCGCGCTTCCGATCTGCGGCGTGGCCGGCGACCAGCAGGCCGCGCTCTTCGGGCAGGGATGCGTCTCGCCCGGGCAGGCCAAGAACACCTACGGCACCGGTGCCTTCCTGCTCATGAACACCGGGAGACAGCGTCCGGCAACCGGTGACGGGCTGCTCACCACCATCGCCTGCGATGCGCACGGCGAGGCGTGCTACGCGCTCGAGGCGGCGATCTTCATCGCCGGCGCGGCGGTGCAGTGGCTGCGCGACGGGCTCGGGATCCTCGGGTCGGCGGCCGAGACGGAGGCGATGGCGGCGTCGCTGACGAGCACCGAGGGGGTGCATTTCGTCCCCGCGCTCACGGGGCTCGGGGCGCCGCACTGGGAGGCCGGCGCGCGCGGGATGATCACCGGGCTGACGCGCGGGACGACGCGCGCGCACCTGGCGCGCGCGGCGCTCGAGGCGATGGCCTACGGCACCGCCGACGTCATGGAGGCGATGGCCTCGCGCGGCGGGGCGGCGCTGC
This sequence comes from Gemmatimonadaceae bacterium, assembly GCA_025453855.1. Taxonomy (GTDB): domain Bacteria; phylum Gemmatimonadota; class Gemmatimonadetes; order Gemmatimonadales; family Gemmatimonadaceae; genus JALOPO01. The sequence continues at coordinate 7,488 of JALOPO010000058.1, read as the reverse complement.
CGGCGCTGCGCGTGGACGGCGGGGCGACGGCGAACACCTGGTTGCTCCAGTTCCAGGCCGACGTCCTCGGCGTGCCGGTGGAGCGCCCGGCGATGATCGAGACGACCGCACTCGGCGCGGCGGGGCTGGCGGGGCTCGCCGCCGGGGTGTGGCGCAGCACCGACGATTTCGTGGCGTCGCAGCGAATCAGCCGGATCGTGCCCGGTGCCGGGAGCGCCCTTGCGCGCGAGGGATACTTGCAGTGGCAGCGCGCGGTGCGTGCGGCGCTCCACTGGGCCCGTGACGTGCGGTGAGCACCCGCGCGGCGGCGGCGCGTGCGACGCGGACAACCTGACGGTTGCCTGTCAGCGCGCGCCCAGTCGCCTCCTCGCGGGCGGTATTCGCTGACCATCCGAACAGAGCCGTGCGATTCGCGATCGTTCTCAGCCTCGCCGCTGGCACCGGGCGTGCAGCGGACGGGTGGGTAGGACACGACAAGTGGAAGCATCTCGTGGCCTCGGCGCTGCTGCAGTCGGCCACCTACTCGGTGGTGCGGGCGGCAGGTGGGGGCCACGGGGTGGCGCAGGGGATCGCGATCCCCGCCGCGCTGGGCGTCGGACTCGCGAAGGAGGTGCGGGACCGTCGCCCCGGAGGGAGTGGCTTCAGTACGCGTGACCTCGCCTGGGACCTGGCCGGTGTCGGCCTGGGGGCGGTGGCGGCGCATCAGGTGCGGTGACGGGGCCGGCGCATTCGCCGGGGGGATGCATGGGCGTATATTCCTTCGCGACAGGTGGAACGGGGCTCTACCCGTCCGGGTACTGGACCGTCGGCGGAGGACTGCTCATTTCGACGCCCGAACAGGGGAGCGAGCGGCGCGCGAATCTCGTGCTGCGCGCCCTCATCGACGAGATGCTGGACCGGGTGCGCGAACTGAACGGCGCTTCGTCAGCGATGACGACCGACGAACGTGCCCGCGCCGAGGCGGAGCTCGAATCCATCATGGCCCGCGTGCGTCGCTATGCGGCGCTGCGGGACCAGTCGTCGAGCTGAAGCCCCCACGCAGTCCCGGCACCGCTCCCGCGAGGCCGGACCCATCCCGGCACCTCCCATGAAGGCGCGCACCAAGTTCCTCCTCGGTGGCTTCGTCATCCTGAGCACGGCGAGCTACCTCGCCGCCAAGACGACGAGCGAGACCGCGACGTACTACCTGACGCCGACCGAGCTGGCGTCGCGCGTGAAGGCCGACGACGACTTCCGCGAGAACGGCGTGAAGGTCGGTGCGAGCGTCGTCCCGGGCTCGATCCGGCGCAACCCGAGCGGCAAGGAAGTCGCCTTCCGCATGCGCGACTCGCTGGGCACCATCTACCCGGTCGTCTACCGCGGCATCATCCCCGACACCTTCACCGACAGCGTGGACGTGGTGGTCGAGGGTCGCCTCGATGACCAGGGGACCTTCCAGGCCACGGTGCTGCTCGCCAAGTGCGCGAGCCGCTACGAGAATGCGCCGGGCAAGCCGGGCCAGCCCGGACAGTACGCGCCGGGCGCACGGCACCCGGCCGGCATCCCGAAGAGCGGCACCGGTCATCCCGATGGCGTGCCGATGTCGCCGGCGCCGTCCGCTCCCGACGCACCGGCGCGCGGCTCGTGATCCTCGTCGGTGAGCTGTCGCTCTGGGTGGCGCTCCTCATGGCCACCTGGACGGCCACCGTCAGCTTTGCCGGCGGCGCCACGCGGCGCGCCGAGCTGGTGGCCAGCGGCGAGCGAGGCATCTATGCCACGCTCGCCTTCGTCGTCCTCGCGAGCGCCGGCCTCTGGACCGCGCTCTTCACGCACGACTTCTCGCTGCGCTTCGTGGCGAGCTACACGAGCGCCAACCTGCCGAAGGTCTACACCTTCACCGCCTTCTGGGCGGGGCAGAGCGGCTCGCTGCTCTTCTGGGCGCTGATCCTCGCGATCTTCAGCGCGGCCTGCGTCTTCGCCAACCGGGCGCGCAACCGCGAGCTGATGCCGTGGGTCACCGGCACGCTCGGCGTGGTGCTCCTCTTCTTCGTGGCGACGATCTGCTTCGCCAGCAACCCGTACGAGCGCCTCGACTGGGTGCCGCCCGACGGGCGCGGGATGAACCCGCAGCTGCAGAACCCGGGGATGGCGATCCACCCGCCGATGCTCTACCTCGGCTGGGTCGGGACGACGATCCCGTTCGCCTTCGCGGTCGGCGCGCTCGTCACGCGCAAGCTCGACGCGCAGTGGCTGGGGGCGATCCGCCGCTGGTCGCTGATCTCGTGGTTCTTCCTCACCATCGGCCTGATCCTCGGCATGTGGTGGGCGTACGTGGAGCTCGGGTGGGGCGGCTACTGGGCCTGGGATCCGGTCGAGAACGCGCCGCTCACCAGCTGGCTCACGCAGACGGCCTTCCTGCACTCCATCATGATCCAGGAGAAGCGGGGGATGCTGCGCAAGTGGAACGTGTCGCTCGTCATCGGCACCTTCCTCCTCTCGATCCTCGGCACCTTCATCACGCGCTCGGGGGTGATCGAGAGCGTGCACTCGTTCGCGCAGTCGGCGATCGGCACCTGGTTCGCGACCTTCCTCGGCGTCGTCTTCGTGGTCAGCGTCGTCCTCGTCTCGACGCGCCTCAAGGACATGGAAGCGAAGGCCGAGCTGGAGAGCATGGTGAGCCGCGAGGCCGCCTTCCTCTACAACAACCTGGTGCTCGTCGGGATCGCCTTCTCGGTGCTCTGGGGGACGCTCTTCCCGATCCTCAGCGAGTGGGTGCGCGGGTCGAAGATCACGGTCGGTCCCCCCTTCTTCAACACGGTGAACGTGCCGCTCGGCCTTGGCCTGCTCGCGCTCACCGGGATCGGGCCGCTGATCGCGTGGCGCCGGGCGAGCGTGCAGAACCTGCAGCGGCAGTTCACGGTGCCGCTGCTCGTCGGCACGGGGACGGTGGCGGTGCTCCTGCTGCTCGGCATGCGGCATTTCACCGCGCTCGTCGCCTACGGGCTGTCGGGCTTCGTGGTGGGGACGATCGGCCAGGAGTTCTGGAAGGGGATCGGCGCGCGTCGTCGCATGCACGGCGAGAACCCGGCGCTGGCCGCGGTGCGCCTGGTGACACGCAACCGGCGTCGCTACGGCGGCTACATCGTGCACCTCGGCGTGGCGATGATCTTCGCCGCCTTCGCCGGCTACGCGTTCAAGCAGGAGTACGACATCACGCTCCGCACGGGGCAGGTCTTCCGCGCGCGTGATCCGTTCGGCCACGAGTGGAGCTTCACCAGCCAGGGGGTGAGCCAGTACGAGCGGCTCAACCGGCAGGTGACGGCGGTGGGGCTGGTGATGACGAGGGACGGCACGCGGCTCCCGGGCGTGCTCAAGAGCGAGAAGCGGCAGCACGTCGACAGCCGCGGCATGCCGACCTTCGAGCCGAGCACCGAGGTGGGGCTGCTCGAGGGGCACATGATGGACGTCTACCTCGTCTTCGCCGGGATGACGGGGCCTGACCAGGTGGAGCTGCGCCTCTCGTTCAATCCGCTCGTCTGGTGGGTCTGGTACGGCGGGATCATCATGGCGATCGGCGGGATCATCGTCATGTGGCCGCAGGCGGAGCGCGCGCGGCAGGGCGGCTACGTGACGCAGCTCGCGCCGGAGCATGCCGCCGCGGGCGCGTCGCCGGCGCGCGAGACGGCGGGCGTCGCGTGAGCGCGCACGGCGGGGGACAGGGCGTGCGCACGCTGCGGCACGACGTGCTGCTGCGCGAGCGCGTCGCGGGCCGACGCGACTTCCTGCGCACCGTCGGGGTGACGGCCGCGGCGATGCTGGTCGCGCCGGCGCTCGCCGCGCAGGACGAGCAGCCGCCGCAGGGGCCCACCGGCGCGGCGAACGTCGAGATGGACCAGAGTGCCTACAAGCCGGTGGTGCGCCCGCCGAAGCCGAACGCGGTGCGGCAGATGACCGACGCCGAGCGCGACGTGATGGAGAAGGGGATGAAGTGCGCCTGCCCCTGCCAGCTCGACGTCTTCACCTGCCGCACCACCGACTTCACCTGCGGCATCAGCCCCGCCATGCACAAGGACGTCGTGCGCATGATCGAGGGCGGCTACACGGGTGACGAGATCATCGCCGCCTTCCAGGAGGTCTACGGCGACCGGCTGCTGATGGCGCCCAAGGCCGAGGGCTTCAACGTGGCCGGCTACCTGGTGCCGTTCGCGACGCTCGGCACCGGGGCGGTGGTGCTCTACGGCATGCTGCGGCGCTGGCGCACGAATGCCGCGACCGCACCGGCACCGGTGGTGCGCGACGCGAACGTCCGTCCGCTGCGCGTGGAAGGTGTCGAGGCGAGCGACGACGAGCTCCGTCGGCTCGAGATGGCGCTCAAGGACGACGGGCGCTGATGGGCGCGCTCCTCGACGCCTCGCAGGTGCCGCTCCTGGTCGGGATCGTCCTCGCGCTGGTGGCGCTGGCGCTCGTGCTGGCCCCGGTCTTCCGCGCCGAGCAGGGTGAGACGGCGGCCCCGCGGGCGCGGGCCCGCGACGCCGCGCACCCGGACGACGTGGTGGAGGCGAGCGCGATCGACGCGCTGCGCGAGATCGAGTTCGATCGCGCGACCGAGAAGCTGAGCGAGAGCGACTACACCACGCTCAAGCGGCAGTACACGGAGGCGGCGCTGGTCGAGCTGCGGGCACGCGAGGCGGGGGCCGCGCCCGCCGTGCCGGCGGCGCCGTCATCGCCGGGAGCGGCGGGTGACCTCGCCGAACGGATCGTCGCCAAGTACAAGCCGGCGCAGCGCACGTGCGCCGTGCATGGCGCGCGCCCCGAGCCCGATGCGCTCTACTGCTCGGAATGCGGGCGCTATCTCCCCGGCACGTGCGAGGCGTGCGGCGCGCCGGTGGATGCGGCCGGTGCGCATTTCTGCACGAACTGCGGGCACGCGCTGGCGGCGTAAGCTCCAGGCGGGGGGCGTGGCGGTGGCGAAATGCGCGGTGCCCGAGGTTTCGGGTGGCCGCGCACCTCTCGCCATCCGCCGTGGCCGGATCAGAAGTCGCTGCGGAGCGTCACCTGCAGGGCGCGTCCTTCGCCGACGACCACGCCATTCCCGACGGCGCCCGCGAACCAGCGTCGATCGAAGACGTTCTTGAGGTTCAACGCCGCGGTGAGCGCGCCGAGCCGATGGCGCGCGCCGATGTCGACGAGGGTGAACGCGGGCAACGACCGCCCGTCTCCGGTGGCGCGACGCGTGCTCGCCTGACGCAGTGCCACGTGTGCATCACTGCCGCGCAGCCCGAGGCTCGCGCCGTCGAGACGGGCAACGAGTGCTGTCGACCATCGTGGCACATTGAGCGGGACGAGCCCCTGATCGCCGTTCAGGCTTCTCGTGATCCGCGCATCGAGGTAGGCGGCCGAGGCCGAGAGCCGCACCACATTCGCGACGGCGCTGCGCGCTTCCACCTCGGCGCCACGATGCCGCTGCGCCCCGATGAGGACGCTGAAGCCGGGGTTGTCGGGATCGCCGTTGACGATGTCGCTCTGGCGCAGATCGAACACGGCGAGGCGGACATCGTGCGCGCCGGAGGGCGCGGTCCAGGTGGCGCCGAACTCCACCTGGCGCCCGGCCGATGGTGGCGGCTGCACCCCACCCGGCAGCGGATCGTTGCCGACCTGCGGCTCGAACGACTCGGCGTAGCTCACGTACGGTGTCACGCGCCAGGGGGCGATCCAGAGCAGCGCGCCGCTCAGGGTGGTCGCGTCGTCGTCCTGCCGACTGGTGGCTCCGCTGGCCACGTCGGTGGACTGGGTTCGCGTCGCGCTCCGCCGCGCCCCGGCCGTGGCGACGAGGCGTTCCGCGATGCGCGCGCGATACTGCGTGTAGACGCCCAGCTGGCGCAGCGCGGTCCGACTGCGGAAGAAGGGGCCGCGCGCCTCGATGGGCGATCCGTAGACGGGCCTGAACACGTCGATCGGCTGCAGCCCGAACAGATCGCCGCCGTTCTCGTCATCGGCACGCTGGTAGTCGAGCCCCGCGAGGAGCCGATGCTCGATGGCGGCCGTACCGGCCGTGGCCTCGACCTGGTTGTCGATCGACCAGAGCTCGGGAGCACCATCGTAGACGAAGTAGCGTCGGGCGCTCCCCCGATCGGTGGAGCCGCCGCGGTTCACCTGCGTGATCGGTCCGTCGACGGTGTATCGCATGTAGCGCACCGACTGCCGCGCGCTGAGCGCGCGCGACAGACGATGCGACACGAGGTAGCCGAGCTGCAGCTGATCGGTCTCGAGTTGCGGCAGCGCCGGCTCGCCGAGGAAGCGACGTGACGGAATCTCGCCGTTGGGGTTGGGCGCAATGGTCCCCGCAACCGGGAGCGGCTGCGTGCGGTCGTACGCGTCGCGCTGGAACACCCCCAGCAGGGTGAGCTGCGTGCGTTCGGAGGGCTGCCAGGCGAGCGAGGGGGCCACGAAGACGCGGCTGGCCCCCACCGCATCCTGGTAGTCGTCGCGCCGCATGGCGAGGAGCGGGAGTCGCACCGACCAGCGGCCGTCGTCATCGAGGCGATCGCCAAGATCGGCGAAGACCGTCGCGAGGCCGAAGCTGCCGGCGGTGACGCCGATGGTCCGGTGACGCCCGCCATCGGCGCGCTTGCTCACGGAGTTGACGATGCCGCCCGGCGCCACCTGTCCGTACAGCACCGACGTCGGACCGCGCAGGACCTCGATCGACTCCAACCCCCACTGCTCCTGCTGCTGCAGGTAGCCGGGGTCCAGCCGCAGGCCGTCCTTGAACTGGTAGCGAGACGCGTTGAAGCCGCGAACCTGCAGTTCGTCGAAGCCGGTGCGCCCGGATAGCTCGGACTGCACTGCAGGCACGTAGCGAAGCGCCTCCTGCACCGACTAAACCGTGAGGAGGTCGAGCTGGTCGCGATCGAGTGTCGCCACAGCCTGCGGTACCTCCGTCGCGGGCACGGTCAGCTTCGCGCTGCGCACGCTGAGTGCGGGGAGCAGTACGGTGCCCTGCGCGAGCCGCACGTCGAGGCGAGCGGTCTGCCCGGCGGCGATCACGACCGTGTCCACGCGCGCCGCGAAGCCAAGGCGGCGGTAGGACACCACGACGCGCCCCACCGGAAGGGCATCGACGCGGTAACGTCCGGCGGTCGAGGTGACGGCACGGGCGTCACCGGGCGTGGCGACGATGCGCACGTTCGCGACGGGCGTGCCATCGGGTGCCGTGACGGTACCTGCGAGCGCCCCGGTGGTGGCCTGCGCGGCGACTGCTCCGGTCGCGAGCAGCTGAAGGAGGACCGTGGCGACGAGACCCGGCCCGCGGAGCGATCTGCGCATGTTGCGAGGGAGTACGAGGGTGGTGACGGCGAGGAGTTGATGCGAATGAACATGCAATCGCAGATGATCGCCGTCCGGCGTCGGCGGACGCCGCGTCAGGGGGCGCACCACCTCGAAGTGCCCGCACTCATCGCGTACGCCCGAGTGCCCCGAGCAGCATGACGAGTCCAGTTGCAAGGCTCG
>JALOPO010000057.1 GCA_025453855.1 Gemmatimonadaceae bacterium | reverse complement strand
GCCGGCGCGCCGATCACCGCCACGTAGGCGACGAGTCCCGTCGTCGACAGCGCCGCCGCGCGCGCCGGTCGCGCACCGAGTGCCTGCGCGAGAAGCGCGAGGACGCCGGCCACGATGCCCACGTGCAGCCCGGAGACGGAGAGTGCATGCACCAGGCCGGCCCGCGCCCAGCGCGTACGCGTGGCGTCGTCGATGTCGTGCATGTCGGCGACGACGAGCGCGCGCACGAGCGGTGCGTCGCCGCCGAAGCGCGCATCGATGCGCCGCGCCGCTGCGGCGCGCCAGGCGCGCAGGGGGTCGTGCGCGCCGGCCACCGGGCGCACGCGACGGAGCTCGGCCACCGGTCGTCGCGCGCCGGCGCGGAACGGCGCGTCGATGCGCAGCACGACGCCGCCCGTGGTCGCCACGCGTGCCTGCACGCCCACGGCCATCGAGCACCACGGCAGCCGGGCGCGGCCCGGCACGTACGATCCGGCCGGTGCGTCGACATCGACGACCACGGTCACCGAGTCGACACGCGCCGCGTCCTGCAGCGCGGTGGCGCACGCCGCCTCGCGCCAGCGATGCGCGCTCCCGCGGAGCGCGGCACCGATCGCGAGCGCTGCCAGCGCCACCGCGAGCCATGGTTGTCGCACGCGCGCCACCGCGCCCGTCGCGAACGCGGCTGCTCCCGCCAGCACCCACGCGTCGCCCGCCGCCCCGGCGGCGAGCCCGATCAGCGTGACGGCGACGGCAGCGACGACAGGTGGCATGCGCGCAGCGTCGGCGGTCCGCGCCGCGCGCACCATCGGTCCGTGATCATCGCCGACAACATTCGGGCGCGCGCATCATCATGCGCGCGCCACCCGCTCGGCACGTCTCAGCCGACCATCGCCAGCGGCTGCCGCTTCGCGACCGGCGTGCCGGTGAACGTCGCGCCGGTGGTCCCGGTGAGCTGCACCGTGAGGTAGCTCCCGAGCTGCGCCGCATCGCCCGGCACGAGCACCGTGCGGAAGTCGCGCGTGCGCCCCTGCAGGAGGTCGCCGCGACGCGCCGGCTTCTCCAGCAGCACCTCCACCGTCTGGCCGAGTCGCTGCAGGTTCTGCTCGCGCGCGATGCCGCGCACCGTCGCCACCAGCCGGTCGAGGCGCTCGCTGGCCACCGCGTCGGGGACGGTGTCGTGCTCCGGCATGCGCGTGGCCGGCGTCCCCTCGCGCGGCGAGAACTTGAAGGTGAAGGCGTCCATGAAGCTTACCTCGCGCACCGCGCTCAGCGTCTCCTCGAAGTCGGCGTCGCTCTCGCCCGGGAAGCCGACGATCACGTCGGTCGTCAGCGACAGTCCCGGGATCGCCTCGCGCATGCGACGGACGCAGTCGAGGTAGCCCTCGCGCGTGTAGCGGCGCAGCATCCGCTTGAGCGTGCGCGAGCTCCCGCTCTGCATCGGCAGGTGCACGTGCTCGCACACCGTCGGCGTCTCCGCCATGGCCGCGATCACGCGATCGGTGAAGTCGTTCGGGTGCGGGCTGGTGAAGCGCACGCGGCGGATGCCGTCCACCGCGCCCACCGCGCGCAGCAGGTCGCCGAAGTCGTGCGACCCGTCGAACCACGAGTTCACCGTCTGGCCGAGCAGGACGATCTCGCTCATCCCGTCGGCCACCACCTGCTCCACCTCGCGCACCACGTCGGCCAGGCGCCGACTGCGCTCGGGGCCGCGCGTCGTGGGGACGATGCAGTAGGTGCACTTGTAGTCGCAGCCGCGCTGCACGGGGATCCACGCCTTCACCTTGTCGAAGCGGCGCGGCGCGAAGTCCTCGTAGTGCTCCTCGAGGTCGAAGTCGGTGGCCGCCATGCGCTTCCCCTGCCGCGCGCCTTCCACGAGCGCGGGGAGCGCGCGGTAGCCGTCGGGACCGATGACGAGCGAGACGTGCTTCGCCTGCTCGAGGAGCCGCGGGCCGAGGCGCTGCGCCATGCACCCGGTGACGCCGACCACCGTGTCGGGCTTCATGTCGCGGCGCAGCTCGCCCAGCCGCCCGATCACGCGCTGCTCGGCGTGATCGCGGATGGCGCAGGTGTTGAGCAGGATCACGTCCGCGCCCACCGGCGAGTCGACGGCCACGTAGCCCGCGTCGGCGAGGCGACCGAGCATCAGCTCGGAGTCGCTGACGTTCATCTGGCAGCCGTAGGTCTCGATGAAGACGGTGGGTCGCGACAGCATGGCGAGCGGAGTCAGGGAGCGAGCCGCGCCACCAGCGTGGCGCGCCCGTCGTCGTCGTGGCAGGCGAGCGTCGCCCGGTGACGCGTGGCGCGCGGCGGCGCCGGCGCGGCGAGGCGGACGGAAAGGTAATCCTCGCTGAGTCCCGTCCGGTCCCCGTCGGGGCGCCCGACGATCACGAGATCCGCCGCGCCGCCATCGCGGCTGCGCCGATGGCGCGCGGCCTTCTCCTCGGCCAGGGCGCGCAGCGCCTCGCGGCGCACCGCGACGACCGCCGCCGCCGGCGGGTCGCCGAGCCGGAGCGCAGCGGTCCCGGGGCGCGGCGAGTACGGGAAGACGTGCAGCGCCGTGAACGGGAGCGCGCGCACGAGCGCCTCGGTGGCGGCGAAGTCGGCATCCGTCTCGCCGGGAAAGCCGACGATCACGTCGGCGCCGAGGCCGAAGACCGGCGCACGGCGCACGAGACGCTCCACGGCTCGCGCATAGCTCGCCGCGGTGTACCAGTGGCGCCCCATGCGGCGCAGCACCGCGTCGCTCCCGCTCTGCAGCGGCGCGTGCAGCGACGGCGCGAGCTGTCGCGGCGCACCGGCGAGGAGCTCGGCCAGCGCATCGTCGACTTCGGTCGCCTCGACGCTCGCGAGGCGGAACCGCACCGCCGGCACCCGCGCCATCAGCGCCAGCACGAGTGCCGAGAGCGAGCTCCCGATGTCGCGCCCGTACGTGCCGACGTGGATCCCGGTGAGGACGATCTCGGGATGCGCGTCGGCGAGCCGCTCCGCTTCGTCGCAGAGCGCATCCACCGGGCGCGAGCGCTGCGCACCACGCGCGAGCGTCGTCGCGCAGAAGGTGCAGTGCTCGTCGCAGCCATCCTGCACGCGCAGGAGGGCGCGCGCCCCGCCCTGCCGTGTGGCGGCCGCGCTCCATGCCTCGGGCGGGAGCGCGAGCGCCTCGCCCACGGCGGTCGCGTCGAAGCCGGCGATGGCATGCGACACGGTGGGCAACGCACGCACGCCGTCGGGATCGCGCGCGCTCGCGCACCCCATCACCACCGTGCGCACCGTCGGGGCGACGCGCGCGATGCGGCGGAGCTGCCGGCGCAGGTCGGCCTCGGCCTCGGCCGTCACCGCGCACGAGTTCACGAGCGCCACGTCGGCGTCGTGCGGCGTCTCGACGACGGTGCCGCCCGCGGCCGCGACCATCGCCGCGACCGTCTCGGTGTCGTACTGGTTGGCGCGGCAGCCGATCGTCGCCAGGTGCACCCGCATGCCGCGCCCCGCCTCAGCTCACGGGCGCAGGCGGAACGACACCGCCGTCGTCCACCCCGACTCGGAGACGTTCGCGAGCCCGGGCACCGTGCGCGAGAGCCGCTCCACGGCCACTTCGGCGATGAAGCGCCCGCGCGCGAACGGGAGCGCGACGCCGCCACCCAGGCCGCGCTCCTCGGGCTGCACGCCGTTCACGCCGAACGGGAGCGTGCGCTGCCGGTAGCCGATGCGCAGGTCGGTGGGGATGCGCTGGATCGACGGGCCGTTGAGTTCCACGCCACCGCCGAACTCCTGCGTGTCGAAGGCGCGCGACCCGCCCGAGCCGAGCGACTGCAGCTGCGACCAGCTCGTGCGCTCCCATCGCGCGGCGAGGCGCGTGCCCCCGAGGCCGTCGTAGCGCACCGCGAGCCCCATGCGATCGGGGACGTCGGCGCGCGACGGGACGAAGCTCCCCACTCGGCTCTCCAGCGAGAGCCCCTGCCGCACGCTCGCCGCCACGAAGAGATTCGGAAGCGGCCGCACGTCGAGGCCCACCGACCACGCGCCGCCATCGAAGCCGAGATCGGAGTTCTCGTTCACCGTCGACAGCGTGGAGTCGACCACCGTCGTCCCGCGCCGGTTGAAGACGCGCTGCACGCGGATCCGGTTCTCGCCCCCGATCACGTGGTACGCCGCGCCGACCTTGAGCCACGGCCGCACCGTGTAGGCGGCCGAGAAGCGCAGGTCGGACATGTTGCCGCGCACCTCGTTGGTGGTGACCACGCTGACCGTGTCGTCGCGCACCGGCTGCAGCCCGGTGACCTGCGTGACGAAGTTGCGCTCGAGGAGCGTGCTCGCGCTCACGCCGAAGGCGAGACGCTCGCCGATCGGGATGCCGAACGAGAAGACGGGAAAGCGCGGCAGGAAGGTCGATGCGCGCGAGCCACCCACGGTCGTCGTGCGGCGCTCGGGCGCGTACTGCGCATAGGCGCCCATGACGCCCCAGTTGCCGGTGGCCGCCGGGTTGATCGGCGCCGCGGGATCGAACTCCGCCATCGCGCCACCGGTGCCGAGGGCGCGCGTGGTCAGCTGTCCGGTGGGATAGCCGAAGCCCTGCGAACTCACCGAGCCCTGCGCGAGCAGGGTGGCGGGGAGCGCGAGGGCCGCGCCCGCGAGGAGACGAAGGCGGCGGCTCATGGGAGGATCGTGGGGCGACGGGGCGCGTACGTGACGCGAAGACGCGGGCGCAGCGACGCCTGCGGCGCCTCGCGCGACCAGAAGGCGAACGGGGCCTCGAGCACGCCCTCGCCCTCGCTGAAGAGCACGAGCGCCTGCGGGGCGAGCGTGTCGGCGCGCGTGGCCCAGGCGTTGAGCAGCGGGCCGACGTCGAAGTTCCGCAGCCCGCTGTCGGCGGGGACCAGCGGGACCACGGGGAAGCGCGCCCCCTCGAGCACCGCGTTGAGCAGCGCCACCTGCTGGCGCACGTCGGTGATCTCGCGGCCGGCGGTGACGAGGCGCGGACGCACGCCCACCGTGTCGCGCGCGGCGGCGACATCCCGACGCGGCCGCTGCACCAGGTCGAGCGTGGCGCGCACGACCGTCACGCTGTCGAAGAAGCGGCGCGGGATGGCGAAGGCGAGATAGCTGCGCCATGCCGGGAGTCCGCCCACCTCGAGTGCGCCGCCGCCGAGCGGCGCCGTGCCGCGCACGACGAGCACCTGGCTGCGGTACGAGCCGGCACTCGCCGTCGGCGTGAGCGATCGCGTGAAGAGGAGCCGCTCGCGGACGGTGTCGTTGGGCGAGGCATCGTAGCGCAGGCGCGGCACGAAGCCGGCCGCACCGGAGCCCACGTCGAGCAGCCGGATGGCGACGGGCGCCGACCCGCGCGCCTGCACGCCGATGCGCAAGCGCGCCCCGCGACGGATGCGATCGAGCACCACCGCGTCGTCGATGCGCAGCGTGTCGACGACCAGGTCACGGGTCTGCGCGGCCGTGATCACGCCGCCGCCGATCCGTCGGTCGGGGCGGAAGAGCGGCGCCATCGTCGCGGGGATGGAGTCGGCGGCGGTGACGGTGTCGACGTCGAAGAGGTCGATCGTCACGCCATCGGCGGGGCGCGCGCCGATGGCCGTCGAGTCGACGGTCACGAGCAGGGCGGCGCTCCGCACGCGCGTCACCGGCGTGGTGTCGGTCGTGCTCACCGACTGCGGGAGCGAATCGAAGCGGAAGACGAGCCGCACGTCGGCCGTGTCGCCGCGCCGCACGAGCGGCAGGTACGGGTCGACGGTCTGCTGCAGCGCTCCCGGCAGCGGGAAGCCGCCGAACGCCGTGTCGAGCGTCACCGCGTCGAAGACGGTGTCGCGCACGGCGAGCGTGGGATCGGTGCAGAGCGACGGGCAGGCCGACGAGCCGTCGGTCCGTTCGGCGCAGGCGACGAGCGCGAGGAGACCGGCGAGGGTCACCAGGCGCGGGAGGACACGCGGCATGAGGTCAGGACGAGGAATCACGGGCCGGCCCGGGGAGCTGCGCCGGCACGAAGGCATCGGGAAGAAGGGCATCGAGGCGCCACGTGGCCCGACCGCCGCCCGCGGTGATGCTGGTCACCTCGAGCGCCGGCGCGAATTCGGAGAGCGCCTGCCGACAGATACCGCAGGGCGGCGTGGGGGTTGCCGCCTCGGTCGCGATGACGAGGCGGCGGAAGTGCCGGACCCCGTCGGCGACGGCGCGGCCGAGCGCCACGCGCTCGGCGCAGGTCCCGGCGGGGAACGACGCGTTCTCCACGTTGCACCCCGCATGCAGCGATCCGTCACCGCCCTCGAGCGCCGCGCCCACGCGGAAGCGCGAGTAGGGCGCGTAGGCACGCCCCATCGCCGCCAGCGCGGCGCGCTCGAGCACCACGAGCGCCGGCTCCATCATGGCGCCACCAGCTCGGCGAGGAAGCTCGTCCCCGCCCCGCGCCAGTCGAGACCGAACCAGTCGGCGAGCGTCGCACCGACGTCGGCGAAGGTGGCGCGCGGCGGCAACGCGCCACGACGCACCCCATTCCCCGCCACCAGCAGCGGCACGCACTCGCGCGCATGATCGGTGCTCGGCGTCGTGGGATCATTGCCGTGGTCGGCGGTCAGCAGGAGGAGCGTGTCGGGGCCAAGCGCCTGCAGCAGCGCGGGGAGCGCCGCGTCGAACTGCGCGAGCGCACCGGCGAAGCCCGCCACGTCGTTGCGGTGACCGAAGAGCTGGTCGAAATCGACGAGGTTCGCGAAGAGCAGGCCGGGCGTGCGCGACTCGAGCCAGCGCTGCACGAACACGATCCCCTCGGCGTTGCTGGCGGTGTGCGTGCTGGTGATCGCACGCCCCGCGAACAGGTCGTCGACCTTTCCCACGCCGGTGCGCGCGATCCCCGCCGCGGCGAGCGCGTCGAGCAGCGTCCCCGCCGGCGGTGCGAGGCTGTAGTCGCGTCGGTTGGTGGTGCGCCGCCACGCGCCCGCGTGCCCGACGAACGGCCGCGCGATCACGCGCGAGACGTCGTGCGGCGGCGCAAGCATCGCACGCGCGTGCTCGCAGGCGGCGTACAGCTCGTCGAGCGGCACGACGTCCTCGTGCGCCGCGACCTGGAAGACGGAGTCGGCGGAGGTGTAGACGATCCAGGCGCCGGTGCGCACGTGCTCGGCCGCGAGCTCGTCGAGGATCGCCGTGCCGCTCGCGACGCGGTTGCCGAGCACCGCGCGTCCGGTGGCCCGCGCGAAGGCGTCGATCACCTCGGCGGGAAAGCCGTGCGGATAGGTCGGGAACGGACGCTCGAGCACGACGCCGCACAGCTCCCAGTGCCCGGTGGTCGAGTCCTTCCCTGCCGAGCGCGGCGTGCAGCGGAGCACCGCTCCCTCGGGCTCCGGCGCGGGTGGCACGTTCGGCAGCGCGCCGAGATGGCCGAGCCCGAGGCGCTCGAATGCCGGGAGTCGCAGCGCGGGCGACGCGGCGAGCACGTGGCGGAGCGTGTCGCTCCCCGCGTCGCCGTAGTGCGCCGCATCGGGCGCCTCGCCACACCCCACACCATCGAGCACGATCAACGCGGCGCGACGCGTGGTCGGCGACGTCATGCCGATGCTCCCGCGAGCCGCGGCGCCCGGGCGGGACCGGTGTCCACCGAGACGCGAACGCCCCGCGGGCGGAGCCCCGTGAGCAGCTCGTACGGCGAGCGACCGGTCGCACGCGCGAGATCGGCGACGGTGGCTCCGCCCCACCCGATGATCGTCGCCTCGTCGCCGACCTCGCACGGCACATCGGTGACATCGAGCATCGCCATGTCCATGGTGACCACGCCGACGATCGGCACCGACGCGTCATGCACCCGTGCGACGTGGGTGTTGCCGGCGGTGCGCGGCAGTCCATCCGCGTAGCCGCAGGCCACGGTCGCGATGCGGCGCGTGGACGCCGCGCGCCAGGTCGCGAGATAGCTCACGCTCTCGCCCGCCGGGATGTCGCGCAGCGCCACGATCGGCGCCGTGAGCGTCGCCACCGGCGCCGGTGTCCAGTCGCTCCCCGGCCAGGTCGAGACACCGTAGAGCGCGATCCCCGGTCGCGCGGCATCCCACGGCCCGCCCGGCACACCGCGCAGGATCGCGGCGCTGTTGGCGACGTGCACGCACGCCGGCCGCTCGTCGAAGCCGGCCAGCACCTGCGTGAACCTCGCGAGCTGCCCCGCCATCGTGTCGTCGGGGACGTCGGCGCTGTGGAAGTGCGTGAAGACGCTCGCCGGTGCATCGCCGGCCGCGAGCGCCGCGCCGATCGCGGTGGCGTGATCGCGGTGGCGTCGTCCCACCGGATGCCGGCGCGCGACATCCCCGTGTCGACCTGCAGGTGCCAGGCACCTCTGGCACCGGACCATTCCGCGATGGCAGCGGGCGACTCGAGCACGAGCTCCACGCCAGCGCTCCGGGCCGACGGGAAGTCCTGCGGCAACGCCGGCGTGAAGGCGATGATGCGCCCTGTCACCCCCCGCGCCCGGAGCGCCGCAGCCTCGGCGACCGTCGCCACGCCCCACGCCAGCGGCCGCTCGGGCGCGAGCGCGTGCACGACCTCGCCGGCCCCCAACCCGTAGCCATCGGCCTTGACCATCGGGATCAACGGCGCCGCCGCCCTGCGCGC
>JALOPO010000509.1 GCA_025453855.1 Gemmatimonadaceae bacterium | reverse complement strand
GCGCTACGAGTGGCGCGGCACCGTCACCTGGACGCCCGCCGGCACCGCCGACACGATCCGGCGCGAGGCCCACTGGATGACGACCGTGCACACCGTGGCGACGCGCGCCGCACGGCAGGTGGCGATCGTCGACGGGCTCCCCCAGGCGATGCTCCTCGCGCGCGGCACCGACGAGCCGCGCTTCGCGGTGGTGGCCAGCGACAGCGCGCACGTCTGGGTGCGCGAGTGCGCCTCGCGCGCCGCCGCCGACAGCACCGCCGCCGCCTGGCTGCAGGGGGCGACGCTCCTCGACGACGTGCTCCTGCTGCGGCTCCCGGCCACCATCGGCGACCGGTGGCCCGACCAGGCGATGAAGGTCGCCGACGGCTTCTTCGAGTGGACCGTCACCGCCGCCACCGCGGGTGACCGTCGTTCCGGGGATCGGCATCGTCCGCTACTGGCACCTGCACTTCGGCCGCACGCAGCGCATCGTGCTCGCGCTGGCGCGCGTCATTCCGCCCCGTACCCGCGGTGCCGCGACAGGCGAACGTGCGGGTGCCGCATCGCCGGTACGGGCCACCGGCCGCCCGGTGCGATGATCAGGGCAGCGGAACGACCGTCCCGTCGTAGCGCACGATGCCGCGCGGCTGGATGACGTCGCCGCGCAGGTCGAGCGGCGTCCCGGCCGGGAGCTCGCGCCCCAGCGATGGCAGGAAGTAGCGCTCCCACGCCTCGACGTTCACGCCGTAGCCCATGTCGGCCATCGCGCCGATCGTCGCCCGCGACATGCGGTTGAAGGCGCGCGCGAACGGCTCCATGAGCTCTGAGCGCAGCACGGCCCCGTCCCAGTGGCCGACGTCGACCGAGACCGGGACCGTCGCACCGGTGTAGGCGCTGCGCCCCGGGAGCAGGTCGAAGCCGGCGCGCGCGTTGGCGCCCGTCCACACCGTGCGTCCCCCCTCGGCCGCGATCAGGTTCGCGAAGCCGTCGCTGCGCCGCCACGAACTGCCGAAGCCGAGCACGTGCCCGAACTCGTGCAGCGCCGTCTCGTTGACCTGCGAATCGGTGAGCCGGGCCACCACGGTGGGATTGAACTGCATGAACCCCACCAGCGTGCGTCCGTCGGTGCGCAGCACGCAGGCCGACGCGAAGGCGATGATCGTGTTGCTCGCGATCGGCGCCTCGGCCACGTAGACGCGCAGCCCGGTGATCGTCTCGTCGGTGATCTCGCTGTTGGCGCAGAAGTCGGCGCGGAGCGTGAGGCGCTGCGGCGGGAGCTCGTCGCGGATCACGCGGCGCCAGCGGCGCACGGCGAGCTGCACCGCGGTCCGCACCCGTGGCGAGAGCGCCGTCGGGAGCCCGGTGATGTCGCGCCCCTCGCGCACGTCGATGGTGAGCTGCGACGGCGGCACGACGTAGACCGAGTCCACGTAGCGCGAACTGCGTGCGGCGGCGGAGTAGACGACGCGCCCGGGGGCGGTGGCGCGCATCGTGCGCGGCCCCACCATCTGCGCCGGTCCGCTCTCCACCGCGAAGCGCGTCTCGTCGGCCGGGAGGATCGCGCCGAACGCGTCGAAGCCGACGGCGCTCAGCACGGTGCTGTCGCCGACGTCGAGCACGAGGGACGAGGGCTCCACGGTGAAGGTGACGAGGCCCGGCGTGACGACGCGGAGCGCGCGTCGTGCGCTCCGGTCGCCGAGGCGCGCCACGAGCTCGGTGGCGCCGAGGCGGCGCGGCACGAGCGTGGGGCGTCCGTCGCGCACCACCACCTGCGCCACCGCGCTGTCGGCGACGCTGAAGCGCACCGCGAGCCCCGTCCGCGGCTGCCCGTCACGCGCCACGCTCGCCTCGGCCACGGCGGTCGTGTCTCCGAGGCGGATGCTGTCCGCGCCCGCGATCGCGAGCTGCAGCTGCGCCGGCGTGTTGACCGTGATGCGACGTTCGGCCGTGAGCGAGCCCGCGCGCGCGCCGACCACGATCGTCCCCGCATCGACGGCGTAGATCGTGCCCGGTGCAACCTCGCGCCCCGCCTCGCCGCCGACGGTGAGCGTCACCTCGCCCGGCACCGGGACGACGCGCCCGACGCCGTTCGCGCCGCTCACCGTGATGCGGAGCGTGTCGCCGATGAGCGGCGCATCGGGCGCCTCGATACGCAGCTGCGTGGCCACGTCGCCATCGGATGGTTCGTCACCGCCGCCGCAGGCGACGAGGAGCGACATGCCGGCGAGCGCGTACAGGAGGCACATGCCGTGCGCCGGCCGCACGGCTCGAGTGGGAAGCCGCATGCCACCACGCTATCCCGGCGCCGCGGCACGCGTCAGAGGGGGCGGCGCGATCGTCGTCGGTCGTTACTTGATGAGAAGGTCCTTAATGCGGCCGTGCATCGTGTGCCATCGGTCACGTCGGGCGAATGCGTCGTCCCTGCGCCATCACGCCGCCGATGTCGCGGCCGCCGGATCGTCGACGTCGGTCGCATCGACCTCCTCGGCCAGCTGCTGGCGACGGAGGAGCTGCCAGTAGCGCCCGCGCCGCGCCACCAGCTCGTCGTGCGTC
>JALOPO010000508.1 GCA_025453855.1 Gemmatimonadaceae bacterium | reverse complement strand
CGACTGGGGTCCGACGCTGATCCCGAGCCTCGGGGTGCAACATCAGGTGTCGCGGAACGCGGCTCTCACCGTGCTCGTGCGTCCCGCGCTTCTCAACGCCGACAATCTGTTTCGCTGGTCCGGTCAGCAGTCCCCCGCCTCCATCGTCGCCGGCGTCCGCCTCGGACCGTCGCCGCTGCGGAGCCGCTAGCTTGTCGCGTCACGGCGTCACGCCAGCGCTCTCCCTTCCACCCGTCCGCATGCTCCCGTCGCGTCGCCCGCTCGCGCTGTTCGCTCTCCTGTGCACCGCCACCCCACTCCTCGCCCAGGGCGGCATCAAGCGAACCTCGCCCTGGCTCGATCTCGCCGGCGGCATCTGGTACCACCGCGAGCCGCTCCTTCCCGGCGAACAGGCGATCGATCGCACCGGGCAGGGCGGGATCGTGCGCGTCGGCCGTCGCCAGAACGCGGCGGCGTCGGCGCACTACGTCCTCTCCATCCAGAGCGCCCGCACCGGCGACGCGACACGGAGCACCGCCGGTACGCCGGTCACCCTCGGCTACGACCAGCTCACCATCACCGGCGGGGTGGAGAGCGACAGCGACGTCGGGCCGGTGCGCGTGGGGCTCGGGATCGAGTTCGGATGGGGGCGCTACCGCGAGCGGGCCCGCGGCGGCGGCACGCTTCCCGACGGGATCGACGTCTCGAACCAGTCGAACATCGTCCTCGTCCCGACGATCACGGTGCGCGACCGCTTCAACGCGCCCGTCGGCGTGGTCGCGATGGCGCGCTTCACGCAGATCACGAACGGCTTCGGCTTCGGCGGCGCCCCGTGGCGGCCGTGGTACATGGTGGGGCTCTCGGTCGGACGCTGACGCGGGGGAGGGCGGCGATGCGCCGGCCGGCCCGGCTGGTGCGTCCGCTAGCTTTCGCGGCGCCGCGACCGGCAGCTCGGGCGCGGCGCTCGTGCATCCCGACCTCCAGCGACAGCCATGTCGTCACCCGATACCACGCCCGTCATCCTCGCCGCCCGGCGCACGCCGGTGGGGCGCTATCTCGGCGGCCTCGCGCCGCTCACCGCCCCGCAGCTCGGTGGCGTCGCCATCCGGGCCGCGGTCGAATCGGCCGGCATCCCCGGTGACGCCGTCGAGCAGGTCATCATGGGGCACGTCCTCCAGGGCGGCACCGGCCAGGCCCCGGCTCGCCAGGCATCGCTCGCCGCAGGGCTCCCGGTGGGCGTCACCGCGCTGACCATCAACAAGGTCTGCGGCTCCGGCCTCAACGCGATGCTGGCCGCGCAGGCGATCCGCGCCGGCGACGCGCAGGTCATCGTCGCCGGCGGGCAGGAGAGCATGAGCAACGCGCCGCACTACGTGCGCGGCATGCGCGGCGGGATCAAGCTCGGCGACCAGTCGATGGACGACGGCATGGTGCACGATGGCCTGTACTGCGCCACTTACCACTGCCACATGGGTGGGCACGCCGAGTACACGGCCGGGGCGGGACAGGTCTCGCGAGCCGATCAGGACGCGTTCGCGGCCGAGAGCCACCGCAAGGCGATCGCTGCGCAGCAGGGGGGGAAGTTCGCGGCCGAGATCGTCCCTGTGACGCTCGCGGGCAGGAAGGGCGACACGATCATCGCCGCCGACGAGGGGCCGCGCGCCGACACGACGGCCGAGTCGCTGGCTGCGCTGCGTCCGGCCTTCGCGAAGGATGCGCCGAAGGAGATCGGGCGCGATGCGCTGAGCGTCACCGCCGGCAACGCGAGCTCGCTGAACGACGGCGCCGCGGCGCTGGTCGTGACGAGCGAGGCGTTCGCGACCGCGCACGGCCTGCCGATCCTCGCTCGCATCACCGGGGCATCGACGGGCGCCGTCGATCCGCGCGATCTCTTCTTCGCGCCGATCACCGCGGTGCGTCGCCTGATGGCGAAGCAGGGGACGACGATCGGCGACTACGGGCTGATCGAGGCCAACGAGGCGTTCGCGAGCCAGGCGCTGGCCGACGGGCGCGTGCTCGGCTGGGACTGGGATCGCGTGAACGTGCACGGCGGCGCGATCGCGATCGGGCATCCGATCGGCGCCAGCGGGGCGCGCGTGCTCGTGACGCTGCTGCACGCGATGCGCGATCGCGACGTGGCGACCGGCTTCGCGACGCTCTGCCTCGGCGGCGGCGACGCGGTGGCGCTCGGCGTCGCCCGCTGACGCGATGCCGAGGTCGACGACGATGCGCGCACCGGTGCCCGCATCGTCGTCGTCATCGCTCATGGCCGCCATGGTCGAAGCGCCCCACGGTTCTGCCCCGCGTCCCGATCCGCTCGAGCGGCTCCTCTTCGCCGCGCCGGGTCGGTTGCGCGCCGGCTATCGGCTCGCGCTCTTCATCGCGGCCTGGTTCTTCGCCGTCGGGCCATTGCGCGGCGTCGTGACGTCATGGCTTCCGCTCGCGCTGGTGCCGTGGCTCGCGCCGTGGCTGGCACCGCTCGCCGCGCTCGGCGCGACCTTCGTGCTGCTGCGGCGCATCGACGAGCGGCCGTGGGACGACGTGGGACTCGGTGCGCGCGCGCGTGCACCGCGGCAGTGGGCGCATGGCGCGCTGGTGGGGAGCGTCGCGATCGCCGTCCCGGTCGCGCTGCTCGTGCTCACCGGGTGGCTCGCGCGCGCGCCCGGGACCGACGGGTCGGTGGCCGGCGCGATGCTCATCGCGGCCAACGCGCTCCTGCCCGCGGCGCTCAGCGAGGAGCTGCTCATGCGCGGCTATCCGTTCACGGTGCTGCGCGACACGGCGGGCTGGCTCGTGGCCACCGCCGTCACGTCGGTCGCCTTCGGCCTGCTGCATCTCGGCAATCCGGGCGTGTCGCCGCAGGCGATCGCGCTCGTGATCGCCGCCGGGATCTGGCTCGCCGCCGTGCGCGTCGTCACCGGCTCGCTGGTCGCCGCGTGGATGGCGCACTTCGCGTGGAACTGGTGGCTCGCCGCCGGCTTCCATGCGCCGGTGAGCGGGCTGCCGTCTCTCACCCCGGGGTGGCGTCTGGTCGACGCCGGTCCGGACTGGCTCACGGGTGGCGCGTGGGGCCCCGAGGCGGGGCTCCTGTCGGCGGTCGGCATGATCGCCGGCACCGCGCTCCTCGCCCGTGGCCCCTTCACCCGGCGCGTGGCGGCATCCGCGCCTTCCTCACACGACATCGGCGGCCACGACGGCCGCACGGAGCACGCGTCATGAGCCACCCCCAGGGCAGCGACCGCATCGCGGTCGTCGGCGCCGGGCAGATGGGCAACGGCATCGCGCACGTCTTCGCCCAGGCCGGCTTCCCGGTGACGATGATCGACGTCTCGCCCGCCGCGCTCGAGCGCGGGCGCGCGACGATCGAGAAGAACCTCGACCGCCAGGTGAAGAAGGGGACGATCGACGAGGCGGCGAAGG
>JALOPO010000507.1 GCA_025453855.1 Gemmatimonadaceae bacterium | reverse complement strand
GAGCCCGCGCGCCCCGTGCACGTCGTCGTACCACTCCTCGCGCGTGTGGATGCCGCCGCCGACGCCGCCGGCCCCGATCGCGATGGCGGGGATCCCGCGTGCGATCGCGACACTGGCATCGGTGCTCCCCACGGCGAGCCGGGGCGTCACGCCGAGGAGTGCGGTCGCCTCGCGCGCGAGGCGCACCAGCGGCGCATCGTCGGCGAGGTGGCCGCACGGCCGGTCGCCGAGCTGCTCGATGCGGGCGCTCAGCGCGGCGAGCCCCGCGGGGCGCCGCGCGTTGGCGGCGCGCTCCGCCGCCGCCACCGTGGTGCGCAGCGTGGTGCCGAGATCGCGCAGCACACGCGCGTCGGTGCTCCGCACGTCGACCTCGAGCCACCCGTCGCGGGGGATCGAGTTGATCGACTCGCCGCCGCCGATGCGCGCCACGGTGAGCGTCGTGCGCGGGTCGGTCGGCAGGGGGAGCGCGGCGAGGCGCGCGGCGGTGTCGGCGGCGGCGTGCACCGGGTTCGGCGCGCCCCAGTCGGCCCACGAGTGGCCTCCCGCACCCTCGAAGACGATCCGCCAGCGCGTCGCGCCGAGAGCGGCGTTGACCACGCGGTCGTCGCCCGCACCGTCGACGGCGATCACCGCGGCGGGCGCATGGCCGGCGGGGCCGAGCAGGTGCTTCATGCCGCGCAGGTCGCCGAGCCCCTCTTCGCCGACCGACGCCACGAGCACGATCTCGCGCGCGGACCGGACGTCGGCGTGCGCGAGCGCGTCGGCGACGGCGAGCAGCGCGGCGAGGCCGCGCCCGTTGTCGCCGATGCCGGGCCCCGCCAGGCGCAGCCCGCGCGCGGTGACGGGGAGCGGCGTCGTGTCGGCGAAGACGGTGTCGAGATGCGCGACGAGCCAGACGGTGCCGTCGAGCGTCGGCGCGCCGCCGCCACGCCGCGCGATCACGTTGCCGACGGCGTCGGTCGCGACCGCGCGCCAGCCGAGCTCGCGGAAGCGCGCCGCCATCCACGCGCCGCGCGCGCGCTCGTCGCCGGTGGGGGCCGGTATCCGCGTCACCTCGGCCTGCCACGCGAGGTACTGCGCATGGCGGGCGACGAGCCGCGCGCGGGCCGGCGCCAGCGCCTCGCGGAGCTCGGCGATCGGGCGGCGCGCCGGGGCACCGGAGGCGGCGGACGGGAACGGCATCGTGCGCCAACGCAAACGGGAACGGCGGGCCCGGGCAAGGCGCGGTGCGATCGCACGCGGGGCGGCGGCGTGTCCCGCCTCGTCAGCGGCGTCAGGCGCCTCCCGGATGCCCGCCTGCCGGGCCGGCGGTTACCCTTGTTGCCGTGACCACCACCGCCGATTCGCTCCTCGCTCGGTTCCGTACCTGGGCGCTGCTGCTGCTCGCCCTCTCGCTCGCCGGCACGCTCGTCGAGCTGCTCCTGATCGGCCACTGGGACGGCTGGCAGCAGTGGGTGCCGCTCGGGCTGCTGGGGAGCTCGCTGGTCACCGTGCTCGCCTTCCTCGTGCGGCCGTGGCGCGCCTTGCTGCCGGTGGTGCGGACGCTCTGCGTCGCCCTCGCCCTCGCCGGTGCGGCGGGGAGCTGGCTGCACTTCGACGGCAACGCCGAGTTCGAGCGCGAGTCGGTCCCCGACATCGGCGGTCGCGCGCTCTTCACCGCGGCCATCACGGGGGCGACGCCGGTGCTCGCCCCCGGGTCGCTGCTCACGTTCGCGCTGCTCGGGCTGCTCGCGCTCCACCGTCATCCCGTCGGCGCGCGCGACTGACGTCGCACCGTCGCCCGTCCCTCACTCGTCCCCTCCTCCGAGATCCGCGATGCGTCGCTTTCTCTCCCTCGCCGCGGCGGCCCTCGTCGCCGCCCCGCTCGCCGCGCAGGTCGGCAAGCATCCCTCGCTCGTCGAGCCGAACGTCGCCACCGCCGCCGAACTCGGCGCGGTCCCCGGCTTCACGCCGGCGATCGTCGAGGCCGTCGTCGCGGGGCGCCCGTACCTCTCGCAGACCGCCTTCGACGCGGCGCTCGCCAAGGCAGCGCAAGGCCGCCTACGCGAAGGTCTTCGTGCACCTCGACCTCAACTCGGCGTCGAAGGACGAGATCCTCATGATCCCGGGCGTCGGCAACAAGATGTTGCACGAGTTCGAGGAGTACCGCCCGTACCGCTCGCTCGCGCAGTTCCGCCGCGAAATCGGCAAGTACGTCAAGCCCGACGAGCTCGCACGCCTCGAGGGCTACGTCTTCGTGCCGATGGACGTGAACACCGCGGCCGACGCCGACCTGATGACGATCCCCGGCCTCGGGCGCCGCATGCTCGGCGAGTTCCGCGAGTACCGTCCGTACGACGGGATGGCGCGCTTCGATCGCGAAATCGGCAAGTACGTCAAGCCGCCCGAGCTGCAGCGGCTGCGGCGCTACGTCGTGGTGGTGCCGAAGAAGTCCTGAGTCGTTTCGCGGTTCAGAACGGCTGAACCACAGGGGACACGGGGAGAACGGACGAGGACACAGGGGACTGCCTAGCCACTGCGCGAGGCACTGACCTCTGTGCGGAACCGAGCATGCCTTCCATGTTCGGATCGGGACGAAAGCGGCTTTGCGCGACGTGGCACGCGCAGTCCCCTGTGGCCCCGTCAATTCCCCCTGTGTCCCCTGTGGTTCAATAGGTTCGGGCCGAGCAACGCATCAGCAGCAGCGCGACCCCGGCCGCGCGTAGCGCGCCTCGAGGCGGGCCCGGGAGAACTCGTCGCGCGACATGACCGCGCACCCGGGGTGCCGGGCCGCCATGTGGCGGAGGTAGCGCTCGTAGTCGGGGGCGCCGATGACGGTGCGCAGCAGGCGCACGAGCGCGGCGAGGCGGGCGCGCATGGTCAGTCCCCGGAAGCGAAGGCCGACACGGGCTGCGCCGGCACCTCGGTGCTGGCGAGCGGACGGCGGCCCGAGACGACGCCGATCCACGTGCGCACGCTGTCGGCGACGATCACGAGCACCGACAGCAGGAAGAAGATCGCCACCGCCGCGTCGAGGCGGTCGTTGAACGCCATGCGCGGCAGGGCGTCGAGCGAGGTCACGCCGGGCGGGAGCGTCCCCGCCGCGTGGAGCGCGTCCATCCGCGCGGCGTGCGCGATGAAGCCGATGCGCGGGTCGGGGCTGTGCAGCTTCTGCCAGCCGGCGGTGAAGACCACGATCAGCAGCCACGTCAGCGGCAGCAGCGTCACCCAGGCGTACCGCGCGCGCCCCATGCGCACGATCACCGTCGTGCCGACGCAGAGGGCGACGGCC
>JALOPO010000506.1 GCA_025453855.1 Gemmatimonadaceae bacterium | reverse complement strand
CCACGCTCACCGCTGCCAGAGATAGACCAGCTTCACCAGCAGCTCGTTCGACTGCGGGAACGCCTGCAGCGTGGGCGGCAGCGTCCCTTGCTGCCGCCGGTCGTTGTAGACCACGAACAGGTACGAGAGCGGCGCGAACTCCCACGAGAAGCGCCCGTTGAAGACGCCGCGCCGGTCGACGCTCGAGTACTGGTAGAAGCTGCTCAGCTGCAGCCGCGGGTTCCACGCCAGCCGCAGCTCGGGGCCGGCCAGGTGCGTGGTGAGCGAGCGCGCCGGCGCGCCCACGTCGCGCAGCCGGTTCACCTCGTAGTTGGCGAGCAGCGAGACGTGGGGTCGCGGCGCCCAGCGCAGCGTCAGGTCGAGGCGATCCTGCCGACCGTTGAAGAAGCCGCCCGTGCTCGCGTCGAAGCGCGTGCTGAGCCGCGCGCTCCGGTTCGTGGAGACGTTGATCCCGTAGCGCACGTAGTCCTGTCGCCCCGGCGCGATCGTCAGCTCCCCCACGAACGGCACCGGCTGCGTGGGGCGCTGCAGGTTCGGCTCCACGTACGGATAGATCACCGTCCCGTTCACGAAGACGACGTCGACGTAGAGCTGCCCCTGGCCTTCCTGGATGCGCCCGTCGCGCGGACCGAGGTAGAGGTTGAAGTAGCCGCCGGGCTTGAAGCCGCGCAGCGCCGCGGGACGCCACGCCGGACGGAAGTCCCAGATCACGCCGGGGCTGACCATCGCCACGTCGGAACGGCCGACGAAGCCCATCGCCGGATCGTAGCCGCGCGTCGCGCCGGTGAAGAGGAGCCCGGTGTAGAGCGCATCGGTCTGACGCCCGATGAAGCTGTGCCAGCCGACGCCGCGCCGGTCGCGCAGTTCGTTGCTCGCGGCCGAGAGCATCCATTCCAGGTTCACCGTCGGCCCGAAGCGCGAGAAGCCGTCCACCGCCACGGTGTGGCTCACCGCGTCCCCGCGCCCGCGCCCCTCGTCGACCCGCGACGTGAGCATCGCGCCCACGCGCGTCGCCGCTCCCAGGTTGCGTGTGCCGCGCAGCACGCCGAAGGTGGCGGGGCCGGTGGTGTCGCGCCCCGCCTGTCGCAGCAGGAGCGCGCCGGCATTGCCGCCCGCGCCGCGCCAGAGGGCGCGCACGCCGCCCTGGATCGGGATCGGCGTCCCGGCCGCATCGAGGCCGATCGTGCGCGAGAAGAAGGGACGGATCGGGAGCCCGGGATCGTCGGTCCCGGCATCGAAGACCGAGGCTCCCTCGAGGAAGAACTGCCGACGCTCGGGGAAGAAGACGCTGAAGCGCCGCAGGTTCACCACCTGCCGGTCGACGTCGGCCTGCGCGAAGTCGGTGCGCACCGTCCCCTCGACCTGCAGCGACGTCGTGGGGCGCCAGATGATCTCGCCGCCGATCGACGGATCGAACGAATCGCGCGGCCGCTCGCCCGGCGCCGTCGTGCGCTGCGCATCGGCCAGCACGTAGGGACGTAGCTGCACGTCGGTGCGCGGTGGCGGCGGCTCGAGGCCGGTGAGGCGCCCCGCGTAGTCCATGCGGTAGACCGTGAAGTTGCGCGGGTACGGTGCCCACGCACTCTGCTCGTTCGCGCGTCGCGCGATGCGCAGCAGGTTCATCCCCCACGGCGTGCCATCGGCGCGATAGCGGAGCGTCTGCCACGGGATGCGCAGCTCGCCGCTCCAGCCGCTGTCGCTCCGCACGGCCCGGGCGCGCCACACCCCCTCCCACTCGCGGTTGAAGAACTCGCCGTCGAAGGTCTGCAGTTCACGCTGCGCCCCGTACGGCGTGACCTGGAACGAGACCGAGTTGCGGCCGTCGGCCAGCGGATCGAGCGTGATCCCGGCGAGGTCGTTCTGGAAGAAGTCGAACTTGCGCCGCAGGTCCTCCACGCGCACGCCGCGCGCACCGGCGGTGTCGTACGCCATCACGCCGATGTACAGGAAGCGCTCGTCGAAGAGGATGCGGAACTCGGTGCGGAAGGCGCTCGGTCGGTCCTGCAGCGGCTCGATCATGGTGAAGTCGGTGGCGACCGGTGCGCCGCGCCACGCGGCGTGACCGGTGCGCCGCGCCACGCGGCGTCGTCGAGCCGTCCATCGACGTCGATCGGCCCGGTGGCGCGCACGGCGCGGTATTCGCGCGGCGCGGCCGGGCGGCGGGCGGAATCGGGCCGGGTGGCGGGCGCCTGGGCCACCAGCGTGCCGCTCGCCAGGAGCGCCGTCAGCATCGTCACTCGGCGGGGGATCGCGACCGACGCGGGCGTCAGGCGCCCGCCACGGCCAGGGGTGCCGAACGATTGCGAGCGCATTATCATCACGCGAAGGTGTTGCCCGATGCCGAGACCGGCAAGAGGAGCGACCGTGGTGCCGAGCGCCTGGACTGGCTCGCGCGCGCACATGGTGCGCACCGGATCGCGGGATCGTCAGGCCGGCATTCCCGATCCGACGCGTCGCGCCGGCTTCACCCGCCACGATCGCGTCTGACTACCATTCCCGCATGTTCCTGCGCCGCCCGCTCCGTCGCGTCACCGCCGCGCTCGCCGCCCTCTGGGTGACGGCGCAGGCGGCGCTCGCGCCGATGCAGGCGTGCCAGATGCACGACGGCACGGCCGCCGAGTCGGCCGTTGCGCACGCGCACCACGCATCCACGGCGCGTGAGCCCGCAGTCGCCTCGCACGAGCACCACGCGGTCGCGCCGGATGCACCGGCCGTGGCCACCAATGCGCGACACGCGACGGTGCCGGATGGCGTGCGCGCGCACTGCGCAGGCGACGAGGCACGGACGGCGGCCGCCCCCGCATCGCCGCACGAGGAGCACGCACCGCCCTGCACCTGCAGCGGCAACTGCTGCCCCGGTGCACTGGTCGCGCTCCCCGCGCTCGCGCCGGCG
Source organism: Gemmatimonadaceae bacterium (assembly GCA_025453855.1). Lineage (GTDB taxonomy): Bacteria > Gemmatimonadota > Gemmatimonadetes > Gemmatimonadales > Gemmatimonadaceae > JALOPO01. The sequence continues at coordinate 1,313 of JALOPO010000506.1, read as the reverse complement.
CGCGTCGTGGCGATCGTCGCCGCCGGCCCGGCGCCCGCACCCGATCACCGTCGCACCGCCGACGCGCCGCACGCCACCGTGCGGCACCGGCAGCCGCCGGCCACCGCACCGCCCGTCCTCATCGCGGCCTGATCGTCCGTCGCCCGCACCACGACGGTGCGGGGACCGTCAATCACCGTCCACCCGGCGCACGCCCCTCGCAGGCGTGCTGATCGCCGCGTGGTCCACGAGGACATCCCCATGCTTCGCCATGCCGGCGTGCGCACCCTGTGCGCGCTCCTCGGCGTCGCGCTCCTGCCTGCGTGCCTTCGCGCGCAGCAGGAGATCGCGCTCGCCTTCCGCCCCGTGGTCGGCTCGACACCGTTCCGGTGCACCGCCTCGTATGCCGGTGTCGGCCGGTCGGGTGCCCGTGTCACCGTCACCGACTTCAAGCTCTACGTCCACGACCTCCGCGTCGAACTCGCCGACGGCACGCTCGTGCCGGTGACGCTCGCCGACGAGGCGCCCTGGCAGTCGAACGGTGTCGCCCTCCTCGACTTCGAGGATGCCGCCGGGCCGTGTGCCAACGGCACGCCCGAGACGCGCGCCGTCGTGCGTGGGACGGCGCCGATCGCCGCCGCCGCCGAGGTGCGCGCCGTCCGCTTCACCGTCGGCGTACCGTTCGCGCAGAACCATGCCGACCTCGCGCAGCAGCGCGGGCCGCTGTCGCTCACGCGCATGTTCTGGTCGTGGAACGCGGGCTACAAGTTCGCGCGCATCGACCTGCGCAGCGTCGCCGCCGACGGCACCGGCACGCCCGTGCCGTGGATGATCCACCTCGGCAGCACCGGGTGCACGCCGAGCGGCTCGGCCACGGCGGCGCCGTTGCGCTGCGCGCAGCCGAACCGCGCCGAGATCACCGTCGCCGGGCTCGATCTCGAGCGGGATGCCATCGCCGTCGATCTCGCCGCGCTGCTGGCACAGTCCGACGTCCTTCGCAACACGCCGAAGACGGCTGCCGGCTGCATGTCGGGCCCCACCGATCCCGACTGCGGTCCGCTCTTCGCGGCGCTCGGCCTGCCGCATCCCGCGGCGACTGCCCGGACGGGCGCACCGGTCTTCCGCGTCGCACCTGGCGCGGCGCGCGCGGAGCAGGGCGCCCGCTGACGATGCGCATCGCGCGGCACGCCGTCCGCCGGTCGCTGACGATCGGTGCATTCGCCTCGACCATCGTTATCGTGGCCACCGCGGCCTTCACGCTCGGTCACCTGACGCGGCCGCGGTCGCTCGTCGCGGCGGTGCCCGACGCCACATGGCGCTGGGTGCTGCCGGCG
>JALOPO010000056.1 GCA_025453855.1 Gemmatimonadaceae bacterium | reverse complement strand
GCCCGACACCTACCTGGGCCAGGTGCTCATCACGCGTCTGCGCTCCGACTCCACGCGGATCCAGCTGCGCGCGGCGCTCGCCGACACGCTGGGGAGCGTCGTGAACGATCCGGTGCTTCAGGAGGAGGACGAGATCCGCGTCTTCGGGCGCAGCGAGTTCCGCCCCGTGCGCTTCGTGGCGATCAATGGTGCCGTGCGCCGCAGCGGGCGCTATCCGTATCGCGAGGGGATGACGGTGCGCGACCTCGTGCTGCTCGCGGGCGGGCTGCAGGAGAGCGCGCTGCTCACCGAGGCCGAGATCGCGCGCCTCCCCACGGATCGTCGCGAGGGGGTGACCGCGCGCACGGTGCGCATCCCGCTCGACTCGAGCTACCTGTTCGAGCGTGGCCCGGACGGTCGGTACCAGGGTCCGCCCGGTCTGCCCTCGCGGCCGAGTGGCGCCGGGGAGCAGGTGCTCGACGCCTACGACAACCTGCTCATCCTGCGCCAGCCCGATTGGGAGCTGCAGCGCAACGTCTTCATCGGTGGCGAGGTGCGCTATCCCGGCACCTACTCGCTCACGCGCAAGACGGAGCGCGTGACCGACATCATCACGCGAGCGGGCGGGCTGACGCAGGAGGCCTATGCCGACGGCATCATCTTCAACCGTCGCCGCGGCCGCATCGGGCGCGTGGGGCTCGACCTGCCCGGCGTGCTCAAGGATGCGCGCAACACGGACAACCTGATCCTCTTCGACGGCGACTCGATCACCATCCCCCGCTTCGACGCCGTGGTGCGCGTCGACGGTGCCGTGAACTCGCCGACGGCGCTCGCGTACATCCGCGGGCAATCGCTCGACTACTACATCCGGGCCGCCGGTGGCGGGCGCCGCGATGGCGACCTGCGGCGCGCCTACGTCACGCAGCCGAACGGGCGTGTGGACGCCGTGATCTTCCGGCGATTCTGGCCCGACAAGCAGCCGGTGCCGCGCGCCGGTGCGATCGTCACGGTGCCGGTGCGCGACCCGAACGAGCGGATACAGAACCTGCAGGCGACGGGCTCGTACGTGCAGATCATCGGGAGCCTCGCGGCGGTCCTGACCTCGCTCGTGGTGATCTTCACGCAGGTTCGTCAGTAGGCGCCACGCGGCCCGCGGGCATGTCGTCGGCCGTCCCGCCTCCACGCAGCGGTGCCTCGCGCGGCGTCCTCACGGGCGCCGCGCAGACGTTCGTGGCCTCGGTGCTGCCGCTGGCGCTCGCGCTGCTCGCACTCCCGGTGCTGACGCGCGCGCTCGGCGCCGAGCGCATCGCGCTCCTCGCGCTGGCGTGGAGCTGGCTGGCCATCGTGCAGCTCCTCGACTTCGGGCTCGGGCGCGCCCTCGTGCGGCGCCTCGCCGAAGCCGACGCACACGGGCAACTCGCCGACGAGGGGCATGCCGTGCGCTCCGCGGAGCGCGCGCTGCTCGTCGTGTCGAGCGTCGTCGCGATCGCGGGCTGCGCGGTGGGCACCTGGTACGTGCGTCGCCAACTCGGGCTCCCCGCCGCGCTGCGCGACGACGCGACCTGGTCGACGCTCCTCTTCTGCGCCGCGGTGCCGGCGACGGTGGCGGCGGCGGCGCCTCGGGCGGCACTCGAAGCCGCGCGGCGATTCGGCGAGGTGAGCCTCGTACGCGGGCTCGTGAACGCGGCGACCTTCGCCGTGCCGCTGGCGCTGCTCCCGATCACGCAGGCGCTGTGGGTCACCGCCGCGCTCCTGCTCGTCGTGCGCCTGTGGGCCTGGTGGCGACTGCGGTCGCGCGCCGCGCGGCTCGTCACGCTGCACGCGCCCGCGCGCGCCGGCACCACGCCCGCGCTCCTGCGCGACGGTACGTGGATCACGGTGAGCAACGTGCTCAGCCCCCTGCTCGCCGGCATCGACCGCTTCGTCATCGGTGCGCTGCTCGGTGCCGCCGCGGTGGCGCACTACGCGGTGCCGTACGAGGTCGTGACCAAGGCGTGGATCGTCCCCAGCGCCGTCTGCGCGTCGCTCTTCCCCGCCGTGGCGTTCGCACGCGTGCGCGCGGCAAGCGAGGTGGCCGCGCTGCATGCACTCGCGTTGCGCGTCACCGCGGCCCTGGTGCTCCCGGCGATGACCGCGGCGCTGGTGGCGGCTCCCCTCGTGCTCGTCGTCCTCGCCGGAGGCGCGTGGCCGGCGAGCAGCGCGCGCGTGCTCGCCTGGCTGGCGATCGGCACGGCGGCGAACTCGCTGGCCATCGTCCCCTTCGTCCTCCTGCAGGCCACCGGCCGCGCGCGTGCCGTGGCGCTGGTCAACGTGGTCGAGGTGGGGCCCTATCTCGTCGCGCTCTGGGTCGGGCTGCAGGTCATGGGGATCGAGGGGGCGGCGATCGCGTGGACGGCGCGGGCCACCGTCGATCTCGTCGCCGTCGCGTGGCTGGCCGCGCGCCACGTCCCGCCCAGTCCCGGCACGTGGCCACGCCTCGTCATCGGTGCGGGTGGGCTCGTGACCGCAGCCGCTCTCGTCCTCGCGCACGGCGACGTGACGCCCTGGCTCGCCGTCGCGCTGGTGGCGCTGGTCACGATCGCCACCATGCCGCCCGACGCGCTGCGCCTCCTGCGCGCGCGCCTCGCGGGGGCGTCGTGACGGGCGCACCACTCGCCATCGTCGTCCTGCACCATCGCGGGACGCGCGACACCATCGCCTGCCTGGAGAGCCTCGCGCGACAGACTGAGGCGCCGGCGATGCGCGTGATCGTCGTGGACAACGGGGCCGAGGCGGAGCTCGCCGCGCTGCTGCAGCGCTGGCTCGCCGGTGACGCGTGCGAGCTGCCAGCGCCGTCGGCGGACGATCCGCTCGCGCCGCGATGGTGGCCCACGCGTGGTGTGCCGACCGCGCGATGGCAGCGCCTGTCGGAAGCCGCGCTCCCCGCGGCGCCGGCAACGTGTGCGCCGTGGACCTACGTCCGTGCCGCAGCGAATCGTGGCTTCGGCGCCGGCATGAACGTCGGCCTGCGTGTCGCCCTCGCCGATCCCGACGTGCATGCCACCTGGCTGCTGAACAACGACACGGTGGTCGATGCGCACGCGGTGGCCGCCATCCGCGCACGGGTCGCCATGGATGCGACGGTGGGCCAGTGGGGGACCGAGGTGCGCTATCACGCCGCACCGCACGTGCGCCAGTCGGACGGGCGGCTCGCCTGGTCGCCGTGGTTCGCGCGCGGCTCGCGCATGGGCGATGGCGAGCACGTCGATGCGCGGGCGGCGACCGCGCGCGAGGTGCGGGCCGCCGACACGACGGCGCGCGCCGATCGCCGGCTCGTGTGGCCCGAGGCCGTGTACGGTGCGAGCTGGGTGCTGCGCCACGCGGCGGTGCGCGAGGTCGGCGCCCTGAGCGAGGCCGCGCTGCTCTACGGCGAGGAGCTCGACTGGGCGGCACGTGCCCGTGGCCGCTGGGAGGGCGCCGTGATCCCGGAGGCGATCGTCTGGCATCGCGAGGGGGCGACGGCCGGCGGCGGGCAGAGCGGCCCCAAGAGCGCGGTGGCCGATCTCTGGGGGATCGCCGCGCGGCTGCGCCTCACCCGCCGCTTCTTCGTCTGGGCGCTGCCGACCGTATACTTCGGGTTGGTCGGTGCGGCGGCCTGGCGCCTGCTCGTGCGCCGGCAGCCGGATCGCGCGAAGGCGATCGTGCGGCTGCTCGTGCAGGGCGACCGCGCACTCGCCACGACCCGGACCGCTCCCGTCCCCACGCTCCGCTCCCATGACGCCTGACGTCGTCCCGGTGGTCGCCCCCGCGCTCGACGAGCTCTCGATCGTCGAGCTGCGTCGCGGACTGCTGGCGCGCTGGCGACGCTTCGTCATCTGGCCGGCGACCGCGGCGCTCGTGGGCGCCACCGCGGCGCTCCTCTGGCCCAAGTCGTGGGTCGCCTCGACCACCTTCGTCGTCGAACAGAGCTCGTCGGGCTCGGTGCTCGCCGGCGCACTCGGCGGGCTCGGGAAGCTGATGGGGAGCGATGGACTCGGCTCGCTCACGTCGAAGCTCAACGACGGGCCGTCGGCGACCTTCCTCGCCGACGTGCTCACCAGCCGCGAGCTCCTCACCGCCACGCTCGAGACGCGCTTCCGCGATCCGGAGAACCCGGCGCGCACGGTGCCATTGCTCGACCTGCTCGATGCCGGCGGGCGCACTCCCGCCACGCGGCTCGGCGAGGGGCTGCGCGACCTCGAGGATCGCGTGGTCGTCGACGTGGTGCGGCGCAGCAGCATCGTGTCGCTCGAGGTGAAGATGGACGACCCGCAGCTCGCCTCGGCCGTGGCGACGCGGATGCTCGAGCTGCTCAACACCTTCAACCTCGAGCGTCGCCAGCGTTCCTCGCGCGAGCAGCGTCGCTTCGCCGAGAAGCGGCTGCAGGTGGCGCAGGCCGAGCTCAAGGCGGCCGAAGGGGCCAAGCGCGACTTCCTGGAGAACAACCGCGGCTTCCGTCTCTCGCCGCGTCTCGCGGAGGAGTACGAGTCGCTGGTGCGGCAGGTGGAGATCAAGCGCGAGGTGCTGCTCGGCCTCACCACGACGCTCGAGGAGAGCCGCGTGGCCGAGGTGCGCGACACGCCGCTGATCACCACGATCGATCGCGCGGTGCCGCCGGATCGGCCGCAGCAGCGCCCGCTGCCGTGGGGGGCGATCGGCGCGGTGGTCGCCTTCCTCGCGGCGCTCGCCTCGGCCGTGGTGGCGGTGCTGCAGGAGCGGCAGCAGCAGGCGCGCCGGCTCGAGCCGAGCATCACGCCGGCCCGACCGGCCCCCGCCGAGCCTGCACGCCGGGGCGCGATCCGGTGACGGCGTTCGCGCCCGCCGTTCCGGGGGCGCTCGCGACGCGGCCGCTGTCGGTGCGCACCGCTGCCGCGCTCGCGGTGCTGGCGACGCTCCCGTTCACCTATGCGCTGACGATCCGCGTCGGCTTCCCGCTCAAGCTGTACGAGCTCGTGCTCGTCGCGAGCGCCGTGATCGCGTTCGCCGAGGGGCGCGTGCGCGTCGCACGCGGCTCGCTGCGCGTGCTCGCCCCCATGCTGCTCTTCGCGGTCTGGGCGATGGCGGGCACCGCATACCGGCTCGTCGCGCCGCCATCGACGTTCGACGGCTCGGGCTTCAGCACGCGCTTCGGCCCCGTCGGTGACGCGGTGCTCAAGAGCGGCTATCTCGGGCTCGCGCTGTGGGCCTTCCTCCTCGTGGCCAGCGTGGCGTACGAGGAGCCGCGCCGCGTGGCGCGCTGGTGGATGATCGGCGCGGCGGCATCGGCGACGTACGCGTGGGTCCTCTTCCTGAGCTCCGTCTTCGCGCTCCCCGCCCCGCTGCTTCCCGGCATGGAGCAGCCGCAGATCATCAACGTCGGCGGCCGGGAGCTCTTTCGCGGCGGGACGTTCGAGGAGGGGAACTACTTCGCGATGTACGTCCTCTGCTCGGTGGCGGTGGCGGCATGGCTGCGCTGGTACCGCGCGGCGCTCGCCCTCTCGGTGACGATGCTGATCACCTTCTCGACGGCGAACACCGTGTCGCTGGCGCTCTTCTGGATGGTGCTCGGCTGGTTCCGCGCGTCGCGCGAGCGCGACCCGCGCACCCGGCTGCTCATTGCCGGCGGCGCGGTGGGGGCGGTGGCGCTGGCGGTGATCGTGCTCCTTCCCACCGGCTACCTGCAGGCGTTCATCGTCGACAAGCTCGTCTCCGACGACCCCGGCTCGAAGCTCGATCGCCTCGACCTCACCGTCGCCGGGCTCCGCATGGCGCTCGAGCATCCCGTCATGGGCGTGGGCTTCACGCAGTTCGGCTACCACTATCGCGCCTACAACCTCACCGACATCTTCGCCGTCGCGCGCCCCATGAAGGCGACGGTGGTGAACGTCTGGGTCGAGATCCTGAGCGAGACGGGGCTGGTGGGGCTGGCGCTGGTGCTCGCGTTCGGGAAGCGACTCTGGCAGGCGGCGAGGGCGGCGATTCCGTCCAGCGATGCGTTCCGCGCCGCGCTCCCCGCGCTCGCGCTGTCGCTCCTCACCTACCCCACCTACACCGTCGCCTTCCTGTGGGCCTTCCTCGCCCTCATCGCGGGCGAGGGGCTGCGTGCACGCGACGGCGTGACGGTCGGCGCATGACCGCGCGCACGATCCGCGTGCTTGGCGCCGACTACCTGCTCCCCACCTGGTACCCGCGCGCGGCGGTGCTCGGTCTCGCCGCGCTCGATCGCCTGCGCGCAGTCGGTGCGAAGCGCACGGTGCGACCGCGACCGGCGCTCGCGCAGGCGACGATCGTCATCGCGCGCCCCGATCACCTGGGCGACCTGGTGCAGGTCACGACGCTGCTGCACGCGCTGCGCACGCAGCTGCCGCTGGCGCGGCTGGTGCTGCTGCATGGAAGCTGGGGCCGGCCGCTCGCACAGTGGCTGCGTGACGACGGCAGGGTCGACGCGCTGGTGGAGTACGATGCCGCGTGGCTGCACGCCCCCGGGACGTCCTGGGCCGAACGGCTGCGGCGGGAGCGCGAGACCCGCGCGTCGGCGGCGGCGGCGCTGCGTGCGCTCGGTCCGCACGTCTACCTCGACATGCGCCTCACCACACCGAACACGCTGGCGGTGGCGCGGGCCGGCGGCGCGGCGTGGATCGCGGGATTCGGGCTGCGTGGCGAGTCGTGGGGGTACGACGCGCGCATCCGGTACGACGAGGCCGCGAGCCTGCCACAGAACTGGCTGCACGTGCTCGAGGCGCTCGACCTCGCGCCCGTGCGGTACGCCGGCCCGGTGCTCCCGCGGGTCGATCCGGTCGACCCGCCCTTCATCGCGCTGCAGCCCGGGAGCCGGAGCACGGCCAAGGCGATCCCCGATGCGGTGCTGCGCACGCTCGTGCCGGCGCTCGCCGACGTGGCCCCGGTGCACGTCCTGGGCGATGCGCGCGATCGTGCACGCTACGCATGGCTCACCGAGCTCGCACCCGTCGGCCGCGTGCGCAATCGCTGTGGCGAGACGACGTTGCCCGAGCTGGTGCGCGTCGTCGGCGAGGCGGCGGCGGTGGTGGCCTCGGAGTCGCTGGTGGCCCATCTCGCCCTTGGCCACGCGCGTCCGCTGGTCGCACTCATCCCGGCACGCATCACCCCGGCGGCGTTCCCGCGTGGCGTCACGTGCTATCGCGTGCTCGAGCCGACGGTGCCGCCCGCACAGGTGATCGACGCGCTGCGCCGCAGCGGCTTCGCCCCGTGACGGTCGCCGCGTCCGTGGTGGCGACGCCGGTGCCGCGGCACGTCGCACGCGACGCCGCATCGCTGCGCGTGGCGATCGTGCACGACTGGCTGGTGACCTGGGCCGGCGCCGAGCGCTGCCTCGAGCGCTTCCTGGCGCTCTTCCCGCAGGCCGACCTCTTCGCGACCATCGACCACCTGCCGGCGCCGCTGCGCGCCGGGCTGCACGGCAAGCGCGCGCGCACGTCGTTCCTGCAGCCGCTCCCCGGCGTGGCATCGTGGTATCGCAAGGCGCTCCCCGTGATGCCGGCGGCGATCGCGTCGCTCGACCTCACGGGCTACGACCTCGTGCTCTCCAGTTCGCACGCGGTGGCGAAGGGCGTGCCGATCCCGCGCGGTGCGCACCACGTCTGCTACTGCTACACGCCCATGCGCTACGCCTGGGACCTGCGCGACGAGTATCTCGACGCGCTCGGCTGGGGCGGCGTGCGTCGCCTCGCCGCCGGGTGGCTGCTGGACAGGCTTCGTGCGTGGGACCTGCGGAGCGCGCGGCGAGTGGACGCGTTCATCGCCATCTCGCACGAGGTGGCAGGGCGCATCGGGCGCAACTACGGCCGCGACGCGACGGTCATCCATCCGCCGGTGAACGTCGACGCCTTCACGCCCGGTGTCGCGTCGCGCGGCACGCACTTTGTCACCGCGGGACGCCTCGTGCCGTACAAGCGCGTCGACCTCATGTGCGACGCGTTCCGCATGCGCCCCGACCGCGAACTGCGCGTGATCGGCGACGGCCCGGAGGGCGATCGGCTGCGTCGCGCCGCACCGCCCAACGTGCGCTTCCTCGGCCGCGTCGACGAGTCGACGCTGCTGGCCGAGCTCCGCTCCGCGCGCGCCTTCGTCTTCGCGGCCGAGGAGGACTTCGGGATCGCACCGCTCGAGGCACAGGCGTGCGGCACTCCCGTGCTCGCCTATGCGCGCGGCGCGGTGCGTGAGACGCTGCGCCCGCTCGGCGCGCACGAGGCGCCCGGCGCCGTCTTCTACGAGGCGCAGTCGCCCGACGCGCTGTGCGAGGCGATCGCCACGCTCGACGCCCGAGGCGATGCCATCACGGCGGACGCGTGCCGTACGAATGCCATGCGCTTCGCGACGGCGCGCTTCGATGCCGAGCTGCGCGACTTCTTCCGGGGTGTGGG
>JALOPO010000055.1 GCA_025453855.1 Gemmatimonadaceae bacterium | reverse complement strand
TCTGCACCGCCTTGACCTCGACGACGACCTCGTGCGCCACGAGCATGTCGAGGCGGAAGCTCATGTCGAGCAGCTGTCCCTCGTAGACCAGCGGGACGGGGAGCTGCTGCTGGACCTCGAGACCACGGTTCCGCAGTTCGCGGGCAAGGCATTCGGTGTAGACGTGCTCCAGCAGGCCCGGACCGAGGATGGTGTGGACCTTGAGGGCCGAGTCGACGACATGGCCGGTGAGCCGGTTCCACGGATTGTCGGGGAGCGTCATGCAGGACCTCGCGTTGCGGCCGCGTCGCCGTGACGCGGCGCCACCAGAGTTCGGCGCGCGAGTCAGTGGCTCGTCACGAGCGTGGCGATGGCCGGCACGGAAATGCCACGAGGGGCGACCCGCGGTTGCGGATCGCCCCTCGCCAGCCGGACCGGCGCGCGGACGGCGCGACGGGTGCCTTACTTCGGCTTCGGCGTGATGCCGATGACCTTCACGCCCGCGCCGCGCGAGACGTCCATGGCGAAGATCACGTCCTGGTACGTCACCGTGCTGTCGCCCTTGACGAAGATGATCTTGTCGGGGCGGGGGCCGTAGATCTCCTTGAGGCGGTTCGCCAGGTTCGGCTTGGTGACCTCCTCCGAGTTGATCTTGTACTTCTCGCCCGGCAGGACCTCGAGGACGATGTTCGTCGACTCGGTCGGTGGCGCGGCCACCGGCGTCGGGTCCGGGAGCTGCACGTCGACCGTCTTCCGAGCCATCGGGACGATGACCATGAAGATGATCAGCAGCACGAGCAGCACGTCGATCATGGGCGTCACGTTGATCTCGTTGTTGAGACCCCCGCCGCCGCCACCGGTGCTCATCCCCATTACTTCTTCCCCCCGGGGACCATCGGCCCCTCGACCTTCGGGATGTCGCCTTCGACCGTGGACTCGGTCCCCGGCGTCTGGTCGGTGATGAGCCCCGAGACGCGCACGCCACCCTTGGCGATGATGTCGAGCGCGTCCTGGACCTTGCCGTACGCGAGGCCCTTGTCGGCCTTGACGTACATGATCTTGTCGACGGTCCGCTTGGTGTAGATGTCCGTCACGAGCGCCTCGAGCTGGGCATTGTCGATCTGGCGCTTGTTCAGGAAGTACTGCCCATTCCGATCGATGCCGAGCACCTGGTCGGTGTTCTCATCCTCGGGATGCTGCTTGATGTTCTGGCCGGTCGGCGGCTGCGCCTTGAACCCGGCCTGGATCTGCGGCACCACGATCATGAAGATGATCAGGAGCACGAGCATGACGTCGATCATGGGCGTCACGTTCGGCTCGGCCTTCACGCCGCCGCCGCTGGAGACACTCATACCCATGGAACGATGCTCCTCGTCTCGTGGAATCGGGGACCGGCGTTACTTCGAGATCGGCGTCTGGCCCGGCGCGGTCGTGTTGAACTCGCGCGTGAAGCGCGACCGGCCGAACTCGCCCGAGACACCCTTGATGAGATAGTCGATCATCTCCTTCGAGGTGTAGGTCATCTCGGCCGTGAGGTTGTCGATCTTCGTCTGGAAATAGTTGTACGCCCACACCGCCGGGATCGCGACGCCGATGCCGAAGGCCGTCGTGATGAGCGCCTCGGCGACGCCGGCGGCGATCGCCGTGATGCCGCCCGAGCCCGACGCGGCCATCGACGTGAAGGCATTCACGATGCCCATCGTGGTGCCGAGCAGCCCGACGAAGGGGGCCGTGGCGCCGACCGTGGCGAGGATGCCGTTGCCGCGCTTCATGTTCACGATCGTCATCAGCATCTCGCGCTCCACCGCGCGCTCGGCCGTGTTGATGTCCGACACGGTGACCGAGCCGTCCTGGATCAGCGGGCGGATCTCGCCGAGCGCGCCGCCGAGGACCTTGGCGACGTGCGACTTCTTGTACGTCTCGGCGAGCTTGATCGCCTCGCCGAGGTTGTCCTCCTCGAGGAACTGCGAGAACTCCGGCGCGAAGCGCTTGGTCTCGGCCTGCGCCGAGCGGAAGTTCCACCACTTGCTGAACATCACGGTCAGCGACCAGATCGACATGATCGCGAGGGTGTAGACGATGCCCTTCGCGAACCAGCCCATCGAGTGCCAGAGCTCTGCCATATCCATTGTCGTCGTCTCCTAGAACGCGGGTGGAGGACCGGGAGTCCGGTCAGCGATTGAGGCCGAACGCGAACGACTGCTGCACGAGCATGCGGACCTTGCGCCCGCCCACTTCGGCCGGCACGAACTTCATGCGCGGCAGCACCGCCTTGACGGCGGCGCCGAAGAGCTCGTGCGACGCCTTGATCACCTTGATCGAGCCCGGCTCGGCGCGACCCACGGTGTCGACCACGAACTGCATCATCGCCTCGCCCTCGACGCCCGAGGAGCGCAGCATCTCGGGGTAGTTCGGCGCCGGGTTGCCCGGGAGCGCCATGGCCGGCTTCTCGACCTGGAAGTCGAAGTAGGGCTGGTCGCTGATGACCGGCCCGGTGCCGCCCTCGACGCCCTTCGAGGTGCCGCCCGCCACGCCCTTGCCGGAGAAGTCGGCCTCGTCGGTCGCCTTGCGGTTCAGGTCCACTTCCGGGATGACGTCCGGGACGTCGATCGGCGGCGTGAGCACCTGGAAGCCCTTCGGCGGCGGATTGTTCGACACCACCACGTCGGGCGGCGGCGGCTCCTTGGGCTCCGGCTTCGGCTCTTCCTTCTTCACCTCGGTCAGCTGGATCTTCTCCTCCTTCGGCTTCTCGAGCGCCGTCGCCGTCTTGGAGGTGACCCAGACCATGAAGCTGATGACCGCGGCGTGCACCACGAACGACACGAGCGTGCCGCCGAAGCGCTTCTGCTTCTTCGCCTTCGATTCGATCAGGTTGTCGAACATTTCCCCTCTACCGAGATCGGGTGGAGGTCGATCGGGACGCGCGAATGCTAGGCGCCGCCCGTGAGGGCGGAATGGGGCGTGGATTAGGAAACGGTGAAGCGTGCGTGACGCGGTCGTCATCCATGCCGGACGCGCACCAGCCGCCGTCGCCGCGCGTCGCCCGGCGAATCGCTCGACGTCGTACGGTCGAGGGCGGTTGCATTCCGCGGCGCGCGCGTACCGCGCGCCGCTATCGGCCGATCCCGAACGCATAGCGCTGCTGGACCAGCATCCGCACCGGGCGCCCGGCCACCGTCGCGGGGATGAAGCGCATGCGCGGGAGCGTGGCGCGCACGGCCTCGCCGAAGAGCGGATCGGTGGCCTGCAGGACGCGCACCGAGCCGGGCTCGGCCCGACCGGCGGTGTCGACGACGAACTGCAGCAACGCCTCGCCGTCACGCCCCGCCGCGCGCAGCGGCTCGGGATAGGGCGGCACCGGATTGTCGGGGCGCGCCATCGCCGGCTGGTCGACCTCGCGGTCGGTGAACGGCTGCCCCGCGCCGGGCGCCGGGGACGACGCCTGCTCGCCGCCCTGTCGTGCCACCGGGGCGGCGGCGAAGGTCGGCGGGGCGTCGCTGCCGACGGCGCCGAGGTCGACCGGCGGGATGCCGTCGCGCATGTCGACCGGAGGGACGATCACCGGACCGACCACCGGCGCGGCCGTCGGCGACGGCACCGCACCGCCCGTGCGGGGCGCCGCCGGGAGCGGTGGCGGCGGTGCGGCAGGTGCGTGGTAGACGATCGCGAGCTCCTCCGGCTTCTCGAGCCGGATCGCGGTCTGGTGCGTCGCCGCGATGGCGCCGGCGATGACCGCGGTGTGCACGACGACCGAACCGATGGTGCCGCCCAGTGCGCGCCGCCGCGGTGCCGCCGACTCGAGCAGGATCCCGAACATGGCCATCCCTCCGGATGCGGGTGAGGTGGGGCACGAGCGGCTGCCCGTGCGCACCTGCACGCTGCACCCGACACGTGAGGCCACCGTTTACGGCGGATGAAGGCTCGCTGACCGTTGCATGAGGAGTCGATGCACGCCGCATGACGCCGCGCCTGCGCCCGGATGAGGGGGCGATGACGCGCGCATTGCGACTGGATGACGCGCGTCGCCCGCACCTCGGCCCCGCGTACGCCATCGCTCGACGTGCGCGACGCGCGGCCCGCGCGCGTCGCTGCCCCGCGGTCAGGGCAGCGGCGTCGAGACCGGATCGGTGTGGGCCGGCGCCTCGCCCGCGCGCGACGCGGCGCCGGACTGCTCCTGCGCGTCCGCGCGTGCATCGCCCGCATCCGGGTGCGCGCTGCCCGGGCGCCCCTCGCTCGCGATCGCGTCGCGCCTGTCGGGCGGCCACGGCGCCGCCGCGTCGGTGGCCGCATCGCGCTGCGTCTCGCGGAGCAGTGCGCCGGGGAGGAGGAGCGTGAACGTGGAGCCGCGACTGAGCCGGCTGCGCGCGGTGAGCGACCCGCCGTGCGCCTGCGCGATGTACTGGCTGATCGCGAGGCCGAGCCCCGTCCCGCTGCGACCACTGGCTCGCGATCGCGACCGATCGGCGCGCCAGAAGCGATCGAAGATGAACGGGAGGTCGGCGGCGGCGATGCCGATCCCGGTGTCGCGCACCGTGATCACCGCGCTCCCCTCCTCCTCCACCAGCGAGAGCGTCACGCGCCCACCGGCGGGGGTGTACTTGATGGCGTTCGTGACGAGGTTGAGCAGCAGCTGGCGCAGCCGCGTCGCGTCGCCCTCGACGGTCACCGGCTGGCACTCGGCGACGACCACCTCGAGCGAGGCGGGTTCGCCGAGGATCTGCGCCGTCTCGGCCACGTCGCGCACCACGGCGTCGAGCAGGACGACGTCGCGCACGAGGTCGAAGCGACCCTCGTCGGCGCGGGCGAGCGTGAGGAGGCCGTTCACGAGATCGGTCATGCGCGCCACCTCGTGCAGCGCCTCCTCGAGCGACTGGAGCTGCTCGGTGGAGCCGCGCGGCGCCGTCATCGCGCGCTCGATGCTGGCGCGGAGCACGGTGAGCGGCGTCTTGAGCTCGTGACTGGCGTCGGCGGTGAAGCGACGGAGGCCGCCGAAGCTCGTCTCGAGGCGCCCGATCATCTCGTTCACGGTGGCCGCCAGCCGCGCGAGCTCGTCGCCCTTCTCGTCGGCGCCGCCGAGGCGCTTGTGGAGCGAGCGCCCGTCGGTGATCGCGCCGAGGGTGGCGATGATGTCGCCGATGGGGCGCACGCCGGCGGCCGCGATCCCCCAGGCGGCGAGCGCGCCAAGGACGAGCACCACCGCGCCGGCGACGAGCATGCGCCGGAGCGTGTCGCGCCAGACCTCCTGCACCAGCTCCGTCGAGCTGCCGGCGACGACGCGCGCGATCGGCGTGCGCGGGTCGTCCTCGTCGCGCGCGGCGAGGAAGATCTCGTCCTTGCCGCCGGGATAGGTGAGGAGCACCGCGCTCGGCCCGGGATCGAGGGTGAGCGCGGCCTGCACGAGCCAGGCGAAGTCGTCGGCGCCCATCGCGCGCGCGCGCTCGCTGACGTAGAGCGCGCGCCCGGTGGTGTCGAGCACGATCACGTAGTCGTTCAGCACCTCGAGCGCGTTGGCGAGCTCCGGGGTGACCTGCGGCCCGACCAGCGAGTCGCGGACGACCGTCACCGGCCCCTTCTCCTCGGCCTGGTAGATGATGCGCAGCGCGAGGTCGGCCTGCGTGACGACGTAGCGGCGCAGCTCGCGCAGCTGGGCGGTGCGGTGCCCCTGCCAGACCGCGAGCGCGAACAGCGCCAGCCCCGCCGCGAAGGCGGCGAGGAACCAGAGCGTGAGGCGCGCGCGGACGGAGCGGAGCATCAGTTCACTCCTTGACCACGTAGCCGACGCCGCGCACGGTGCCGATCAGCTTCCGCGCATGCGCCGCGTCGACCTTCTTGCGCAGGTGGGTGATGACCACGTCGACGATGTTGGTGCCGGGGTCGAAGTGGTACCCCCACGCGTACTCGGTGATGAGCGTGCGGCTCATCACGCGCCCGGGGTGGCGCATGAGGTACTCGAGGACCTTGAACTCCTTGGGCGTGAGCTCGATCGGGACGCCACCGCGCGACACCTCGCGCGTGTCGAGGTCGAGCTCGAGATCGGCGACGCGCAGCCGGCGCGCCGACATCTGGCGCGGGCGCCGGGCGAGTGCCTCGATGCGCGCGAGCAGCTCCTCGAAGGCGAACGGCTTGGTGACGTAGTCGTCGGCGCCGGCCCGCAGCGTCTGCACCTTGGCGTCCACGGCGTCCTGCGCGGTGAGGACGAGCACCGGGCGCTGGAAGCCGCGCGCGCGCAGCCCGCGCAGCACCGCCAGCCCGTCCTTGCCGGGGAGGCGCATGTCGAGGACGACGACGTCGTACGTGTCGCCGGCGCCGGCCCGGCGCTCACCGGCGTCGCCGTCGGTCTCGAGGTCGACGGTGAACTGCTGTTCCTCGAGCCCCCGCTTCACGAACTGGCCGACGGTGGGATCGTCCTCGATGACGAGGATACGCATCAGCGGCGGGGCGGGCGCGCCGTGCGGCTGCGCGCGAGCGGGGCGGATCGGGGGGCGATCATGCGCCAAAGGTGGTCGCATCGCCGCGCCTCTCGACAGGGGGCAGGCGCGCGGGGAGGTCGAGTCGGCACCAGCCGCGCGCGTGCGGGGGGCGCAGACGCGCGATCGCCGCACCCGGTGCGACCACGAGGATCGGTGCGTGCGGCCCCGGTGCGCGGCGCGCCACCAGCGCGCACCCGTCGCTGGCCACCACCTCCACCGGACGCGCCGCGGCGACGTCGGCGACCCACGCGCGGACGAGGGCCGCGGCCTCGATGGGCGCGGCGCTCCGCACGACGATCGGGAGCGCCGGATCGCGCACCACCGCGCGGAGCACGGCCCGCACCGCGAGGAGCGGCGCGCGCTGAGTGCCTGGCGGTCCGACGGCGTGCACGGGCATGCCGCATCGTACCCGTCGGCGGACGTCACGATACGGTCGCATGCCGTCGCGCATCATCGTTCGCGCGGGTGGCGTGTCGTGCGCACGCGGCATCGCCATGCGTCACGGACGACCCCGATGCTCGCCCCGCCCGCCGCGTGTCGGTACACTCCCCGCCATGCCCGCCGCACGCCAGACGCCGACCACGCCACTCGACGCGCCCGCGCTCTCCGCCGTGGCCGAATCGGCGGTGCAGGCCACGACGCCGGCCGCGCACGAGGCGGCGGCGACCGCCTTCGTGCTGCAGCTCGGCACCGCGCTGCATGCGCACGGCTTCGCCGCCCACCGGCTGGAGGCGGTGCTGCACGACGTCTCGCTGCGGCTCGGCCTGGAGGCGCAGTTCTTCAGCACGCCGACCTCGCTCATGGCCGGCTTCGGGCCGCAGGCGAAGCAGCACGTGCACCTGCTCCGCATCGAGCCGGGCTCCACCAACCTGGGCCACCTCGCCCGGCTCGACCGCATCGCGCGCGACGTGCTGGCGGGGAGGCTCGACCCGGTGACCGGGAGCGCGCAGATCGACGCGCTGCTGGCCGAGCCACCGCGCTGGTCGGAGTGGCAGGTGCTGGTGGCGTTCGTGGCCATGAGCGTCGGGATCGCGGTGCTGCGCGGCGTCCGGGTGCTCGACATGGCGACGGCGGCGCTGCTCGGCTTCGTGAGCGGGGTGCTCGTGCTGCGGGGCGCGCGCGTGCGCGGGCTGCAGGACGTGGCCGAGCCGGTGACGGCCACGGTGGTGAGCACGCTCGCCTTCGCCCTCGCCCGGGTGCTCGACAGCGATGCGGCATACACGACGACGATCGCCGGACTGGTCGTGCTGCTCCCCGGCATGCAGTTCACGACCGGGATCATCGAGCTCTCCACGCGTCACCTCGCGAGCGGCACGGCGCGGCTCAGCGGCGCGCTGGTGACCTTCCTCGGCCTCGGCTTCGGCGTGGCGCTCGGGTCGCAGCTGGGCGGGGGGCTCGGCACGTGGCTCGTCGAGCATGGCGTGCGCTGGACCCACGCGTCACCGCCGCTCCCGACCGGGCTCACGCTGGCCGGCGTGGTGCTTGCCGCGACGTGCTTCACCGTGCTCCTGCAGGCGACGTGGCGCGACACGCCCTGGATCATCGCCGCGGCGCTGGCCGCCTTCCTCACCACGCAGGGGGCGTCACCGCTGCTCGGCGACGAGCTGGCGGCCTTCCTCGGCGCGCTGGTGGTGAGCGCCGGCTCGACGCTCGTCGCCCGCCTGCGTGACACGACGCCGATCGTGACGATCACTCCGGGGCTCCTGATCCTCGTCCCCGGGAGCATCGGCTTGCGAAGCATCACGAGCCTGCAGAGTCGCGAGGTGATGGGTGGCGTGGCGGCGGCCTTCTCGGACCGCCGCGGTGCTCCGCCGCCGACGCACGCCCGACACCGAGCTGTCGCGCACGGCGGAGTGGAGCGTCTCGCGCAACTGGCGCTGATCGGTCGACGCATCAGGGGGGGATCGTGGCACGGAAGTGGCCCGGTTGATGGACATCCACTCACTGGGAGCCTCCTCATGCTGCGCTTCTCGATCATCTTCTTCGTCCTCGCCCTCATCGCCGGCGTACTCGGCTTCGGCGGGATGGCAGCCGGCCTGGCCGGCATCGCGAAGATCCTGTTCTTCGTCTTCCTCGTGCTCTTCGTGGTCTCGCTCTTCACGCGTGGCGCGCGATCGGTGTCGAGCGTGTGACCGACGCGCGGTGATGTCGCCACGCCCCCGCTGCGCACGAGGCGCGGCGGGGGCGTGGTGCATTCGTGCGTGGCACGATCGGGCGACTGTCAGCGTTCGGCCGGCGGCTCGCGCCGGGCGCGCTCGGCCAGGAGCCGTGCGACCCGTTCCGCCGACCGACGCCGGGCGGGCGACGCCGGCTGCGTCAGGTCGCGATCGCCCAGTGTCGCGAGGCGCAGGCGGCGTTCCGCCGCATCGTGCGCGAGCCGCAGCAGGGCGGTGTCGAGGCCGCGCGGTCGTGCAGGCGTGTCCATCTCAGGCCACCGCATCGTCGAGACGCACGTGCATCATCACGTCGCGCACACCCGGGATCGCATGACAGGTGTCCTCGAGCTCGCGGCGCATGGTGCGCGTGGCGATCCGGCCGGTGATGCTGACCACACCGTCGTGCACCGCGATCTCCACGTCGTGCGAGTCGAGCCACCGGTGCCCCACGAGGCGACGATGGATCTCGTCGAGAAGGCGTGCGTCGGCAGGTGCCGCCGTCGCGTCACGGCGAGCCTCGGCTGCGCCGTCCTGCGCATAGGTCGTATCTCCCGTGCCATCGAGCAGCGACTCGCGCGACGCGCGCTGCAGGTCGCGCTCGTCGACGATCCCGGCATCGGCCGGTGCGGCGCCGCCGGCGGTCGGGAACGACGGGTTGTTGGCGTGCTCCCACCCCTGCGCGCGTGCCGGTGCGTTCTGCGTCGTGGCCGGCGCGGCACCGCGTGCGGCGTCGAAGTCGTCAGGGGCGGGCGCTCCGGAGCGGTCCGGCATCGGCAGCTCGTGGCTCGCGCGGCGAGCCCGGTGAAGGAAGGACGAAAGACGCCGGGCACGCACCGTCGCGCACCCGGCATCCCGCGCGTCGGGTCAGGCGTTGCGCTGCGCGCCGCCGTTCCCCGCCATCACCGCCACCGTGTTCACCTCGTCCTCGGCGAGCGCGGTGAGCTTCTCGTCG
>JALOPO010000505.1 GCA_025453855.1 Gemmatimonadaceae bacterium | reverse complement strand
ACGGCGCCGAGCGACATGAGGTTGGCCGAGCGCCCGGTGAGGCGGAGCGCGAGGAAGGCGACCAGCATCGAGAGCGGGATCACGCTCGCCACGATGAGCGCCGCGCGCACGTCGCGGAGGAAGACGAAGAGGATGACCACCACCAGCACCCCGCCCTCGAGGAGGTTGCGGGCGATGGTGCCGGTGACGCGGTCGATCAGCGCCCCCTGGTCGTAGAAGGGCTCGACGTGCACGTGCGACGGGAGCGCGGCGGTGATCTCGGCCATGCGTGCGCGCACGCCGGCCATCACCGCGCGGCTGTCGGCGCCGACGAGCTTGAGCACCATCCCGCTCATCACCTCGCCGCGCCCGTCCTTGGTGACGGCACCGGCGCGCGGCGCCGCTCCGAGGGCGATCGTGGCCACGTCGCCCACGCGCACCGGGATACCGTCACGCGTGGCGACGACGACGCGCCCCACCTCGTCGCTGCTCGTCACGCGCCCGAGCCCGCGCAGCGTGACGCGCTCGCCCGCGCGCTCAGTGTAGGCGTTGCCGAAGGCCATCGTGTTCTCGGCCAGCGCGTGATGCACGTCCTCGAGCACGAGGCCGCGCACCGCCAGCCGCGACGGGTCGACGGTGACCTGCACCTGCGCCATGATGCCGCCCCAGGAGTTCACCTCGCTCACGCCGGGGACGCTTCGCAGCCGCGGGCGGATGACGTAGTCGTGCAGCGCCTTGAGCTCGAGCAGCGAGAGCGAGTCGCTGCGCACGGTGTACTGGTAGATCTCGCCGAGCGGGGTGGCGATGGGGCCCATGACGGCCTCGGTGCCCTGCGGGAGCGCGGCCGCGGCATCGTTGAGGCGCGCCTGCACGAGGTTGCGCGCGAGATAGAGATCGGTGCCGTCCCTGAACGGCACGGTGATGAGCGCGATCCCGTACTTGGAGACCGAGCGTACGCCATCGGCCCCCGGAAGTCCCATGAGCGACTGCTCGAGCGGATAGGTGACGAGCTGCTCCACCTCTTCCGGCACGTAGCCGGGGGCGGTGGCGATGACCTCGACGCGCGTCCCGGTGAGGTCGGGGAAGGCGTCGAAGGCGACGTCCTGCAGCGCCCAGATGCCGGCCGCGATCACGCCGGCCACGGCGCCGAGCACCGCGACCTTGTTGCCGAGCACCCAGGAGAAGAAACGCGTCATGCGCTACTCCCCGCCGCTCCCGCCGCGACGCTTGAGGAGCTCGGCCTTGGCGAGCGCCGCACCGCGCGTGACGACGATGGTGCCGGGTGTCACGCCACTGCGGAGCACCGCCAGCGCCGTGCTGCGCGCGCCGACGCGCACCGGCACCGCCTCGAGCAGCATGCCCTCGCCTCGCTGGGCGGCGGTGATGACGACCGTGTCGCCCTCGAAGCGCTGCACGGCGTCGAGCGGGACGACGGCCACCGTGTCGCCGGGCGGCGCGAGGAGCTCGGCCTGCGCGCCCTGCTCGGCGTGCAGGAGCGTCACGTCGCCGCTGATGCGTGCCAGCACCTCGGTGGTGCGCGCGAGCGAGTCGAGCATCGGCGTCACGCGCACGACGGTGGCAGTGAAGCGCCGCTCGGGATGCGCGGGGACGGTGAAGCTGATCTCGGCGCCGGTGCGGGCGGCGGCGAGCGCCGACTCGGGGACGTCGACGCGCAGCAGCAGCCCGGCGCGCGGCCCGACCACGAGCAGCGGCGCCCCGACCTGCACCACCTGCTCGGCGCCGATCGAGCGCGCCATCACCACGCCGGGGCGCTGCGCACGGATGTAGACGTGATGCGGATCGGCCTCGAAGGCGGCGTTCGACTCGGCGCCGTAGAGGTGCGTGACCAGCTCGTGCGCGCGCGTGCGGTCGCTCTGCGCGGCGGCAAGCATCGCGTCGGCGGCGGCCTTCGTGGCGCGCGCCCGCTCGAGCTCCGCGACGCTCCCCGCCCTGAGCGCGAGCAGTCGCTCGGCGCGCGCGAGCGCGGCGCCGTGCGCCTCCACCTGCACGCGCGCCTCGGCGACGGCGGCCTGGGCGCGGGCGTACTGGTTGCGCGCGTCGAGCATCTCGGACCAGCACCTGCCCCGCGCGCACCGCGTCGCCGGGCTGCACGTGCACCCGCACCACGCGCCCCTCGACGATCGACCCCACCGGCTGCGCGAGCTGCGGGTCGAGGACCACGCGCGCCGGGAGGGCGAGCGTCGCGCGCCACGGTTCGCGGCGCACGGTGTCGTAGCCGAAGTCGGCGAGGGCGAGCATGCGCGCCGAGACGAGCGCGGTGTCGCGCACGACGGCGGCGGGGGCGGTCTCGGGGGCGTCGCTCCCGGCGCAGGCGGCGAGCGTCGTCACGACCGTGAGCGCGATCGTGGTGCGGACCCGGCGACGGCGCCTGCGACGGGGCGCCGAATGCCTCATGGTCACGTCCGGATTCATGGCCCCTCCTGCGGGCGCCCCGTCGCGCGACGCCAGGCGACGTCGGCGAGGTGCACGTCGGTCGCCCAGCGCAGGACGGCCTCGCGGGCCAGCCCCTCGGCGCGCTGCGCCTCGAACAGCTCGAGCTGCGTGATGCCCCCCTCGCGGTAGGCGGCGCGCGCGATCGACGCCGCCTCGGCGGTGCGCGCGAGGATCTCGCGCGGCGGTGGTGCCTCGCGGAGCGCGCGACGCGCCGCATCGGCGGCCTCGCCCTCGCGCCGCACGCGCAGCACGACGTCGCGTCGCTGGGCCTGCACGGCGAGGAGCTCGGCCTGCGTGCGCTCGCGCGCGCCGCCGTTGCGATTGAGGAGCGGGAGCGGGAGCGCGACGGCGACCACCGTGTAGCGCAACGGGCCGGTCTGCTTGCTGCCGGCGGTGAGCGTGAGATCGGGGACGAGTGCCAGGCGTTCGGCCGCCACGCGTCGACGCTGCTCGCGCTCGGCCGCCTCGGCCGCGCGCAGCTCGGGGGGCCCGGGCACCGGTGGCGCGTCGTGCACGACGTCGGCGATCGCGGTGAGCGCCGCGGCGGCACTGGTGTCGACGGCGAGCGCGAGCGAGTCGCCCGCCTGCCCCACGTACCGGGCGAGCAGCGCGCGCGCCCGCGCCCGTTCGGCACGCGCACCGACCTCGGCGAGCGCCGCCCGATCGGCCTCGACGCGTGCCCGCAGCGCGACGACCTCGGCCACCGCCCCCTCTCGCGCGCGCAGCGAGTCGTAGCGCGCCACGTCGTCGAGCGCCTCGCGCTGTGACCGGGCGACTTGGGCGAGCGCCTCGGCACGCACCGCGAGCCACCAGGAGGTGGCGACATCGGCGTCGAGCTGCGCGACGAGCGTGGCCGAGTCGCCCTGCGCGCGCGCGATCGCCTCGCGGCCGGCGCC
>JALOPO010000504.1 GCA_025453855.1 Gemmatimonadaceae bacterium | reverse complement strand
ACGAGCCCCACGGCGTGCACGCCGGCGCCGATCGCCATCTCCGCCTCGGTCACGTTGGCGATGCAGCAGATCTTGATGCGCGTCATGCGTACGTCGTGGGAGATCGTCGACGGCCAGCGGGAACCAGTCGAACTGCTACGGCAACCGCTGGGACTGCAAGGGAAGGGCAGGCAACTGCAGGGACTGCAGGACTTCGGCATGCGGGAGGGAGCATTGGCGCGCGTCCCGACGATGGTCGTTGTCGCTGGCGCCGCGCGGCGTCAGGGTCCGTTCGCGACAGGACCCGCTGCGTAGCGGGTCGTGGCTCCGGCCCAGGCGTCCTGCCGGCTTCGCACCGTGCGACTCCGCACCCGCTCCCGCGCGCCGAGGACGAAGCACACGGAACGCCCTTCCGGCAGTTGCAGTTCCCGCTGCCGACGCGACGCCCGCTCAGGACGCGGAGCCGTCGAGCGCGACGTGGGCGGACGGGTGGCCGTGCGTCTCGATGCGACGGAGCTCGGCGAGCATCCCCTCGCCGTAGAACGTGCGGATGTACTTCGCCTGCTTGGGCGTGAGGCGCCGTACCGCCCACGAGAGGTGCACGAAGTGCGGCTCGGTGGGCACCGTCAGCGGGTGCATCCCGATCTCGTGCGGCATCCGGTTGGCCTTGCGCGTGTTGCAGGGGCTGCACGCGGTGACGACGTTCGTCCACTCGTTCACCCCGCCGCGCGACATGGGGATCAGGTGGTCACGCGTGAGCTGCTCCCGCGGCTTGAGCTCCGCCTGCAGCCGGCCGCAGTACTGGCAGCGATACCCGTCGCGCGCGAAGAGGAAGGTGTTCGTCACCTGCCGACGGAACCGGCGCGGCACGTGGATGAACTTCGTGAGGCGGATGACCTGCGGCCGCGGGAAGGCGAGCTTCTCCGAGCGCACCACGGCGCTGTCGTCGGCCTCCACGATCTCCGCCTTGCCGTCGAGCAGCAGTCGCACCGCCCGGCGCATCGGCACGAGCGTGAGCGGTTCGTACGAGGCGTTGAGTGCCAGGCAGCCGACGATCACGGACTCTCCTCCCTGTCCGGAAGTGAAACGCCTCCCGCACCAGGACGGGTGCGGGAGGCGGTGAGGACGCGCGCGGACGGCGACGACGGGGCGTGCGGCTGGCACCCACTCGCGTGGTGCCCGTCGCGCGCGCCGCGCATCGCGCGCGGCCTCGTCGTCCCCGGCCGGCGTGCCATCACCGACCTGCGCCCACCGGCTCGCCCACCGGGGTGAGCCAGCCGTGCCGATCCTCGATCCGTCCCGTCGCGATCCCGAGATACTCGTGCTGGATCGCGCGGGTGATGGGGCCGGGCTTCCCCGCGCCGACCGGGATCCGGTCGACGCTGCGGATCGGCGTGATCTCGGCCGCGGTCCCCGTAAAGAACAGTTCGTCCGCGATGTACAGGAACTCGCGCGGCACCGCCTGCTCCCGCACCTCGTAGCCGAGGTCGCGGGCGAGCGTCATGATCGAATCGCGCGTGATCCCGCCGAGGATCGAGGCCGACATCGGCGCCGTGTACAGCACCTCGTCGCGGATCACGAAGAGGTTCTCGCCCGACCCCTCGGCCACCAGGCCGTTGGCATCGAGCATGATCCCCTCCACGTAGCCGTCCAGTCGGGCCTGCATCTTCGACAGCTGCGAGTTGAGATAGTTCCCCCCCGCCTTGGCGAGCGTCGGGAAGGTATCCGGCGCCGCCCGGCGCCAGCTCGACACGCAGACATCGACCCCCTGCTCGAGCGCCTCGTGGCCGAGGTAGGCGCCCCAGTGCCACGCGACCACGAACGTCTCGAGCGTCTCCGGCGCCATCGGTGGCAGGACGCCCATCTGCTGCCCGGTGCGCACCGCCACGGGACGCAGGTAGCACTGCGAGAGTCCGTTGCCGTTCACCGTGTCCACCGCCGCCTGCACCAGCTGCTCGGCCGTCCAGCGCAGCGGCATGCGGTAGATCCTCGCGCTGTCCACCAGGCGCCGCATGTGCTCGTGCGCGCGGAAGATCGCGCCACCAGCTGGCGTCTCGTAGCAGCGGATCCCCTCGAAGACGCTCGAGCCGTAGTGCACCACGTGGCTCATGACGTGGATCGTCGCCTCGTCCCACGCGATGAGCTGCCCGTCGCGCCAGATCTTCTGCGTGGGTCCGTTGAGGGGTGCGACCATGGCGGCGGAGCGGCTGGAGGGTTCGCCGGAAGATAGCAGGGGGTCGGTCACGGTGCGTGGGCGCCGCGTGCCGTCCCGGTCACGGCGCTCGTGCGCCCGGGCGGGGCTCGCCGCCGACGTGGCCCAGGGCGGCGCGGGCCAGCGTCGCCACGCGGGCGCGATCACCGGCGAGCGCGGGTGCGTCCACGTGCGCGCCATCGAGCCAGCGCACGCGGCCGGCGCGGGGCGGGCCGCATCGCCATCGAGCGGGAAGGCGCAGAGATCGGCGGGGCGTCCGGGCGCGAGCGTCCCCGCCGTCTCGCCGAGTCCGAGTGCCCGTGCCCCACCGCGGGTGAGCGCGTGCAGGAGCCACGCGGCATCGAGTGCGTCGGGCGTGCGCCCCCCGGCCGACGACACGAGATGCGCGACGCGCGCCTCGTCGAGGAGGTCCATGCGGTTGTTCGAGGCGACCGAATCGGTGCCGATGCCGATCGCCAGCCCTGCCGCGCGCCACTGCGCCGCCGCGGCGATGCCGTGGCCGAAGCGGGCGTTGGAGACGGGACAGTGCGCGATCGCGCAGCCGTGCCGCGCGAGGCGCGCGAGGTCGTCGGCATCGGTGCGGACCGCGTGGATCACGAGCGGCGCGCAGGCGAGCACCCCCGCCTCGTCGAGGAGCGCGACCGGCGACGCGGCGCGACTGGCCGCCGGGTCGATGCCGCGCGCACGCCACGCGTCGGCGAACTGCCCGGTGCCGGCGGTCACGAGCTGCTCCTCGGCGTCGCTCTCGGCGAGGTGCACGGCGACGGGGAGCGCTCCCTCGCGCGCGTACCGCGCGACCGCCGCGTAGAGCGCGCGCGAGACCGAGTAGGGCGCATGTGGCGAGACGCCGGTCCGCACGAGCGGCGCCGTGCGCGCACGCATCGCCGCCACGGCATCGGCCAGTCCCCGGATCGCGTCGCGCACGACCGTGTCGTCGTCCTCGGGGCCGAACACCTCCTGGTAGACGACGCCGCGCGCGCCCATGTCGTCGAGCGCCTCGAGCACCGGGAGGCCGCGCGACGCCGTGTCGGCGAAGGTCGTGATCCCGCGCGCGAGCCCTTCCGCGATCCCCACCCGCGCACTCGCGCGACGGTCGGCATCGTCGTCGAGCACCGCGGCGCGCAGCCGCATGAGGGAGCGGATCCACGCCACGAAGTCGAGCCCCTCGAGCGCGTGCCGCAGCGCGGTGAGCTCGAGATGCGTGTGCACGTTCACGAGCCCCGGCATGAGCGCCGCATCGCCGAGGTCGACGACGCGGGCGTCGGGCGCGTGCACGTCGGCGGCGCGCCCCACGGCGACGATCGTGTCGCCGCGCACCGCCACCGCACCGTGCGCGATGGGGGCGCCATCCATCGGGAGCACCCAGGCGGCGCGCCAGATCGTGGTGCGATCGTCGCGGACGGCGCGCGTCACGCCGCGTCGCTCACGCGTGCGAGCGGACGCCGGCCCACCACGTCGGCGCGGCGATGCGTGCGGCGCCGCCGATGCCAGGCGTCACGGGAGCCGGAACGGATTGGCCGTGTCCGCGGGCGCCGGGCGGCGGCGCGGGCGCGTCGCCTCGTCGATGCCGGGGAGGCGGCCGATCGCATCGGTGCTCTCGAGCGTCGGGATCGGCTCCGAGCCGTCGCACTCGGCCACCGGCTCGGTGCCGGCGACGAAGTAGTCGATGTAGACGCGATCGCCCGGGCAGAGCGGACCGGCGCGCAGCCCGGTGAGGCGATCGACCGGGACGGCGAGGAGCGAGTTCGGGCG